>JALSTC010000735.1 GCA_026983935.1 Ardenticatenia bacterium | reverse complement strand
CCGCGCTGATCCGCCGCATGAGGCACAACAATCTGCGGGACACCGTGTACCACTGCCGCGTGTGTGGTTCCCATCCCCCCATGATGCACGATCACGCTGAGGCGCGGAAACACATGCGCGTAATCCACCCAGTTCAAGAGGCGCGTCCCGCCGGGCAGGGCTGCCTTCAACTGCGCTTTTTCTCCCGGGGCAAGCGGACGACCCAGCACAACCAGCGGAATGATCCCCAGGCGAGCCATTGCCTGCGCCGCCCAGCTAAAGAAGCCCAGATCACCGGTGAACACCGTCCCCAGGGTGACAAGCCCCAGCGGCGCATCCGGCGGGATAGCCTGCAGCCACGCCGGGGGCAGGCCCTGCGGTAGGGTGGGCATCCCACCAACGAAGTGTGTCTGCGGCAAAAAGCCCGGATCGGCCTGATGCCAGTACGGACTGAAATAGCTGATGTGCAGATGCGGACTCTGAACGGCAGGTGTCAGCCCCCCGCTGAAGTTCAGGCCGTCAAGCTCAAAGCGGGCAGCCAGTCGAGAAATCCGATCCTGGGCCTCCACGCCCAACTGCCGCTGAATCGGCAGCAGGCCCTCTTCATCCGGTGGGAGAAGCGCAGGCCAGCCGCACACCGCCAGCGGCACATCCAGCGCCTCCGCCGCCAACGCGGAAGCGGCCAGAAATGGATCGGTGGCGATCACATCCGGTGTGCCGCGTTCTTCCGCCAGCGCCAGCAGCGCTTCCACCGCCGGGACGATCAGGTCTTCGCTGAGCCAGGTATCGAGCGCCCGCCGGTAGCGCAGCCGCACGGCCTCATCCGGAGGTATCCCGCTCACATCCGGGGGCGGCGGCAGCGGCCAGAGCCAGCCGGTGTGTGCCACCCCGGAGAAATCCAGCCCTGCCGCCTGCACCATACGGGCAATCGGCGGTTCGCTGACCCAGCACACATCATGCCCGGCCTCTTTCAACGCAAGCGCCGTCCTGAGGTAGCCGCCCCAGTCCAGATGACCGGGCAGCGGCGCGGAGACAAACCAGAAAGTCGTCATGGTCGGCCCTGTCACACTCTCCGCTGCACGCGATTCATGCGCCCTGTGCCAGACGGCGGGCCACCAGCAGCAGTGTGGTGATGGTCTTGGCATCGGCAATCTGGCCGTCGTCAATCATGCGCAGCACGTCATCCAGCGGCATGGTCACCACTTCCAGGAATTCGTCATCGTCACCCGTCAGTGAAGACGGCCTGAGGTCGGTTGCCAGATAAAGATGGATATACTCGCTGCTGTATCCCGGCGCGAGGAAGATGCCGCCCAGCGGCGTCAGCTTGCCCGGATACAGACCGACTTCTTCCTGCAGCTCACGAACGGCGCAGTCCAGCGGGTCTTCCCCCGGCTCCAGCGTTCCGGCGGGAATTTCCAGCAGGTCACGCCCGGCAGGCAGGCGGTACTGCCGCACCAGCGTCACGCGGCCATCCTCATGCAGCGGCACCATGGCCACCGCGCCGCCGTGCCGTACCACTTCACGCCGGGCCGTCTTGCCGTTGGGCAGTTGAACCGTCTCAATGTACAGGTTGACCACACGCCCCTCGTAAACCATCTCGCGCTTCAACACAGGTTCTGATGCCATCAAACGCCCCTTCTACCACCACAAAACGCAGGGCGACCGCGCGGTCGCCCTGGGAATAATCCTGACGATCGGCAAAGGCTCACGGACTCGGGATGATCAGCGTATCCCCGGCCCGAATGAGATTGATATTGGTGATACCGTTGGCATTGGCCAGGGCACGCATGGTTACGCCGTAGCGCAGCGCGATGCGGTACAGATTCTCACCGGGCTGAATCACGTGTGTCCGGGTGGCCGGTGCAGGAGTCTCGGTCTCCGCCGCCGCGCCCGCCGTCGGGGACGGCCCGGGTGTCGGGGTGATGCCGCTGGTGCCACAGCCGGGGATCAGCAGTTCCTGGCCAACACTCAGCAGGCTCAGGTTCGTAATGCCGTTTGCCTGGGCAATCTCATCAAGCGTCACACCGTAGCGCCGGGCGATGCGGTAGGCAGTCTCGCCGCGCTGCACGACGTGCACGCACGCTTCCGGCGTCTCACCGGGTGCCAGTGTGCGGGTTGGCGTCGGCGTGCTGGTCGGGACGTACGTTCCCATAGCAGTAGCAATGGCGGTCTGCGTGACAGCAGCCACACTCGTCGCGTTGGCGATCATGGCCGTGGCTGTGAAATCCAGCGGATTCACCGAAACGAAAGTCGGTGTAAACGTCGGCACAACCGGGGCAAACGTCGGTGAAGCCGTAGGTCCTGCGCCCTGCTGCGGTGCCAGCAGCGCCGTCGCCGTCAAACCCAGGTCGGAGACCGGCGGCTGTATGGTCGGCAGGGCCGCTATCGGGGTCTCACCCAGAGGAATGGCTGGCGGTGGTGTTGTCGGCAAAGGCACCGGCGCGGAAGTATTGGTTGCCACCGCGGCCACAGGCGGCTGAGTTGGAAGCTCGCCCAGGGGGGGCCGTGTGGGCAGCCCTGCAGCGGGCGGCTGCGTGGGCTGTTGAACCGGCGGGCGCGTGGGCGGCACGAATGCGGTCGGCGATGCCTGCACTGCCGGCACACTGGTCGGCGCGACTACCTGCGTTGCCGTCGGCTGTGTAACCGGTGCAGCGCCCTGTGGCGCTGTTCCCGGTGACGTTGGCTGTAATGGTTCCCCCGCCTCCTGGAAGCAGGCACTCAATGTCAGGACTGCGATCAGCCCCATCACCAGCCATAGTGAGCGTACAGATGCTAAACGCATGAACCGCCTCCCGGATGAATTGATCAAATGACTTTATCAGTGCAGCTATTACTGTCTGTTTTGTATTCTGTAGACCAATCGAAGTCTACCATCACGGCCCACTGCGAGCAAGCGCCCTGCCCTCACTTCAGAACCTTCAGCCACATCACCTGATACGGCTCCAACCGCAGAGTCAAGCCGTCCTGCCAGGGATAATCGCCCCCCTTGAGCAGATCATGCAGCGAAGTGGCAGGCCCGCCAGCATCCGCTTCCTGCAGCGCCACTGTTTGCGGCTGACCGGAGACGTTATGCAGGGCGATCACCCGCGCCGTACCGTCCGGAGACGTGCGCAGCAGCGCAAACACCGACTCGTTGAGGTCAAGCACCCGCTGCTCACCATTGGGATGGAACGCCTGCTCTTGAATGCGTCTACGGATCAGTGCACGATAGCCGTTGAAAACATGGAAGCGCAGGCTGCCCGGGTCCGCCAGTTCCCGCTGCAGCGTGGCATAGTCGAGCTTCTGGCGATTGATCGTGCGGGCGCGTCCGGTCTGCGCGACGCCTTCCGTCCAGTTGCGCGATCCCAACAGGCTGTGGAAATAAATCCCCGGCACACCGACAAAAGCCAGCATGATCGCCTGCGACGCCAGAAACTGCCGCGCCTGATCCGCGGGGGCTGCCTCCGGATCGATGATTGCATCGACATAGGTCACGTTGAGTTCGTAGGGGCTTTTTGTGCCGTCGCTGTTGGTTTTGTAAGAGACCTGCCCACCGCGTGCCTGCGCCAGCCTGGTCAGCGCCTGGATATCGTCTTCACTGAGCAGCCCGGCTGCGGGCCGCACGCCGATCCCATCATGCGATGCCGTGAAGTTAAAGAAGGTTGTGGTATCCGATACCGGATAGAGCGTCCTCGCCCAGTCCGAAAGCGCACGGGCGCTGCCCACCCGGAAGCTGTGCACGACCAGAGGCGGCAGCGAAAACTGGTAGATCATCTGCGCCTCATTGGTACCGTCGCCAAAATAGGACAGGTTCTCCTCATGCGGCACGTTCGTCTCCGTGATGAGCAGCACATCCGGCGCGGCGGCATCCAGCACATCCCGAATCAACTGCACAACGGCATGTGTCTGCGGCAGATGGATGCAGCTTGTGCCGATTTCCTTCCATAGATAGGCAATGGCATCCAGGCGAATGATGTCCGCTCCATGCTGTACGTAGTTTAGCAGCACTTCCAGCACCGCCAGCAGCACATCCGGGTTGGCGTAGTTGAGGTCTACCTGATCGGCGCTGAACGTCGTCCAGACGTACTTCTCCCCCGCAGCCGTCATGAACGGTGTCAGCAGCGGCGTGGTGCGTGGACGTGTGACGCCGGAGAGATCGGTATCCGGATCGACCACGATGAAGAAATCGCGGTAAGCCGGATCGTCCCGCAAAAACGCCTGAAACCAGGCACTCTGGGTAGAAATATGGTTGATCACCGCGTCAAACATGAGACGGAAATCCCGGCCAATTCGGTGAATATCGTCCCAGCTACCCAGAGCCGGGTCAACCTGTAAGTAGTCAATCACGGAAAAGCCATCATCCGAGGAATAGGGGAAGAAGGGCAGAATATGCACCGTGTTGATCACGCCGTCCAGGTCGCGCTTCAAAGCCCGATGCAGTGTACACAGCGGAGGCTCACCCTCCTGCCGGAGCAGGTCGCCATAGGTGATCAAGACAACATCCCGCTCGGTCAGACGATTGGCCGGGTCCGTCCGGGCCGGACGCGCCTCAAAGCGGCCCAGCAGCTCTTCCAGCCGGACCTGCACCTCGTCTGCACGTGAAGTCCCGTATAACAGACGGAGTTTGGTTAACATTCGCTGCCGCAGTGCAGCAGAAAGCACAGCCATGGCCACATTCTCCCCATTTAAGGCCAGACAGCGCAGCAGCAGGCGGGCATCTCACCCGCCCGGATCACAACACCGGCAGTCCACCAATCCCATATCTGAGGTATGCCGTTCCGCTGCTGAGGCCCCTGATAAACCATTGCCATCCGGCAAAGGTTGAGTATACTCTTTTTTGCATCCGGATTCAGGTTATTGGAGTGGGCCATGCCCACTACTCGACACACACAATCGGTAAGAAACAACAGTACATGGGCAAGCGCGACTTTCGTCGGCAACTACCTGTCCGGCAAGGTGCCCGTCGCTCACCACATACTTCCACATGGCTCCACCGCTCCTGGTCATTCCGTTGATGACCGGGTTTTTCTTTTGCCATTCAGCTTGAGGACAGGATAGCTGGAAAGTCGAAGGAACGCTATGAGAATAGGCTTCGTCTCCACAAGACTCGCAGGCGTTGACGGCGTCAGCCTTGAAACCGCCAAAATGGATACCGTCTTACGGCGCATGGGACACGAAACATTTTACTGCGCCGGAGAGCTAAACGGCAACAACACTATCGAAGGCATGATTGTCCCGGAAATGCATTTCAAACACCCGGAAATCATGGCCCTCCAGCAAATCGCCTTCGATTCACTGCACCCTCCGCGCAAGCTCTTCAGCCGCATTTACGCGCTGGCCGATTATCTGCGGCAGGAACTGCGCCGTTTTGTGCATAACTATCAGTTGGATCTGCTGATTTCCCAGAATGCCAGCACGATTCCCCTGAATCTACCGCTTGGCGTCGCCATTCGCGATCTGGTCAGCCGCACCAGAACTCCGATGCTTTGCCATCACCACGATTTCTACTGGGAACGGGAGCGCTTCCTGAATCATGGCATTCAGGATGTGCTTGACGAGGCCTTCCCGCCAGACCTGGAACCCATCCGGCATCTGGTCATCAGCACAATCGCCCGGCGCGAACTGCGCTCACGGCGCGGTATCTGGGCCACCTATCTACCCAACGTATTCGACTTTCAGAATCCCCCGCCCCCGCCGGATGAATATGCCCGGACCTTCCGGCAGGACATCGGGCTGACAGAGGACGACATTCTGATTTTGCAGCCCACACGGGTGATCCGCCGCAAAGCGATTGAGAAGTCAATCGAACTGGTGGACAAGCTCAAGGATCCGCGTGCTGTACTGGTCATCACCGGCGACACCAGCGACGAACCAGGCGGTTACGGCGAATGGCTGGAAGAACAGGCCCGCCGCCTGGGCATCCGCTTTATGTTTGTCGCCGAATGGGTGGACGAATACCGGGGAGAACGCAACGGCCACAAAGTTTACAGCCTGTGGGACGTTTACCCTCATGCCGATCTGATCACCTATCCCAGCGTGATCGAGGGCTTTGGCAATGCCCTGATCGAAATGGTGTACTTCCGTAAGCCATTTGTTGTGCACAAGTACCCGATCTACCGCGCCGACATCAAGCCAACCGGCATCCGTGCTGTTGAATTCAGCTATGACATCACGCCGGAAGTCGTGCAGCAGGTGCGCGAAATTCTGAACAATCCTGAGCTAAAGAAGGAAATCACCGACCATAACTACGAAGTCGGTCGTAAGTACTTCTCCTATGAGGTCATGGAGCACACACTGCGCGACGTGCTGAAAGGCTTTTCGGACACCCTCCACACGCCATGAGCCAAAAGCCGCCCGGAGGGCGATGCGATGCCTCCGGGCGACCCTGTCATCAGTTTGATACTGTGCAGCAGGCTCAGGCTTGCTTTTGCTCCAGAACAGGCCGGAACTTATAGCCATAAACGATGATGCCCCGCTTGCCATCGGTGCGCAGCTTGCGCGTGACCATTTCCACCGGCATGCCTATCGTCACCGGCCCATCAAGATCGGTCAATTGGGCCAGTACGGTCGGGCCTTCATCCAGGCGCACCAGGGCCAGCGTATAAGGGGCCTGCTCCTCGAAGCCCTCCGGCGCATCCTTCACGACCGTGTAGCTGAGCACCGTCCCCCTGCCGCCGGAAGTGTATGGCGTCTTGCTCGCCGCCTGCACTGAGTCTGCTGCATGGGCTTCACGTAACATCAAGGAGCTTCCTTCTAACGGGCTGCGCGGTCCAGCGCGCTGCCGACCGCCGCGGCCTGCCGTTCAGTTTCCTGCCCAAAATGATAGGCGTTCTGCACCTGGCCCTCGCAGTATGGGCACACTTCACGCGGCGGGAAAATGTTTGCCGAACAGTGCGGGCAGGTCACACCCTGAAGTGTATAACGCTGCGCATTCAGACGCCAATGACGAGAGATTTGCATCTTTTTTATCCTCCTGAATAGACCTGATGCATCGCGGTCGCATCAGGCCTTTTTCCAGTAATCCTGCGACACATTATGGCGGAGAACAGCTCTCAAAAGCTATCAGAATAGAGTTTGAGAGGTTGCAAAAACTCTCATTCGTGATTTTATGCAGGGAAATCACGCTCATCCTGTGCAATTTGCTCAAGCACATGGGTGACGGCTGTCGCGCCCAGCCCTCCCAGATTCTGCACAAGCGCACGCCGCGCCCCGGGAATCTGATTGTCGCCGGCCTCGCCGCGAAGCTGCAGCGCGCCTTCCACCGCCTGATAAACTCCGGTCGCCCCCAGCGGATTGCCGCGTGCCTTCAGACCGCCGAATGTACTGATCGGTATCGAGCCATCCGGCCCGATCCTTCCCTGCGCGGCCAGACGCCAGCCCTCCCCGCGCCCGGCAAAGCCGCAGGCTTCCAGCGTCAGGGCACTGAGCACGGTGAAAGAGTCGTGCAGTTCGAACAGGTCTACATCATCCGGGCCGATTCCGGCCTGCCGGTAGGCACGCCCGGCGCTTAGATTGGCAGCGGTGAGAAACAGCGGATCGGGCCGATCATGCAGCGCCAGCGTGTCCGTCGCCACGGTGCTGGCCACAATACGCACTGGTCGGGGGGCCATATCAAGCGCCCACTCCGTCGGGGCAAGAATCAGTGCTGCCGCGCCGTCGGCATCCGGTGCGCCGTCAAACAGGTTGACTGGCGGAGCCACAACC
>JALSTC010000734.1 GCA_026983935.1 Ardenticatenia bacterium | reverse complement strand
GGACGTGGCCCGCGCACGGCTGCGCTTCTACCGGGCGGCCAGGATTGTTTTCCGCCGTCTGCTGACGCTGATGGGAATGAATGCCCCGGATTTCATGTGAGTGACTATAGCTGGCAGGGGATGGGTATAGAAAGGGATTCTTGTGGGACTGAAGCCTGATCACTGGATTCGTAAGATGGCGCTGGAACAGGGCATGATTGAGCCGTTTGTGGAAGGACAGGTGCACAACGGCGTGATCAGCTATGGGCTGTCGTCGTATGGTTATGACATTCGGGTCTCCAACGAATTCAAGATTTTTACCAATGCATATTCGTCTATCGTAGACCCCAAAGATTTTGATGAGCGTTCGATGGTGGATATTGTCTCGGATGAGCCAATCCTGATCCCACCCAACTCGTTCGCGCTGGCCCGCACGGTGGAGTACTTCCGCATCCCGCGCAACGTGCTGACGGTCTGTGTGGGGAAGTCCACGATGGCACGATGCGGCATCATCGTCAACGTTACGCCGTTTGAGCCGGAATGGGAAGGGTTCGTCACGCTGGAAATCAGCAATACGACGCCGCTGCCTGCCCGCCTCTATCCCAACGAAGGCATTGCTCAGGTGCTGTTCTTTGAAGCCGACGAGGAATGCGAAACCTCCTATGCGGATAAGAAGGGCAAGTATCAGAAGCAGCAGAACATCGTACTCCCGAAAATCTGATGACACTCAATGAACGCACGCCTCTGGACAGTACACCGCCGCAGGAAGAGCCGCAAGAACAGCATCAGGCTTCGCTGATTGATGAAGTCCGTATGGCAGTGGCAGCGGTGTTGTTGATTGAAGATGTAGCCGAATTGCAGCACCGCGAACACTTTGGGCTTGTCTTTCGCGGCACGCTGCAAATAGACCCGCAGGAAGCCTATACGCAGCTTTCGGCACTGCTGGAACCCCTGGGATTCACCGCCTTTTTGCAGCGCAGCAGGGGCACAGATATTGTGCTGGTGGTGCAGGGTCTGCCGGATGATGTTGATGAGGAGACGGGCGGCGGGCTGCTGCGCCGTTTGATGCGTGTATCAGGCCGGTCGCCCTGGTGGCTGCATCTGGCCCTTCTGCTGGCGACCATTGCCACGACGATGTACGCCGGGGCGATTTTGCTGGCAACAGATGGAACCGTATCGCTGGGGCGGGCGCTGCAGGCGGGTGGGCCGTTCGCTTTTACACTGCTGCTGATTCTGGGTGTCCACGAAATGGGGCACTATCTGGCGGCACGCTATCATCGTATCAAGGTCACGCTGCCGTTTTTCATTCCCCTGCCGATTCCGGGCAGCCTGGGCACACTGGGGGCGGTGATCTTCATCCGCAGTGCATTGAAAACACGCCGGGCGCTGTTTGATGTGGGCATCAGCGGGCCGCTGGCCGGGATGGTGATGGCAGTGCCGCTCTTTGTGATCGGGCTGCTGCTGCCGCCTATTCAGTTCGGCGCGCCAATCACGTTGACCTTTCGCGGGGTCGGTGTGCCACCGCTGCTGGATGCGCTCGGTGGCTCGCTGGTAGAGGGGAGCCTGAGCCGTGCGATCCTGCTGCATCCGGTTGCGCTGGCGGCCTGGTTCGGTGTGCTGCTGACCGCCCTCAATCTG
>JALSTC010000733.1 GCA_026983935.1 Ardenticatenia bacterium | reverse complement strand
CGGGCGGGGGAGGCGGCGGAGCGGGCATGCTGGCCACCAACGACATCATCGGCCAGGCTGCATACGAGATGAAGGTGGCGCGTGTGGAAGGCTACAACATTCCCGTGTCCAGCACCTACACCATCTGCCACCTGACCGGCCAATCGGGCATGATGCTGACCCTGTGGCTGGCCATCTCCGGCAGCGGCCCACACCGCGACAGCGTCGTGAAAATCTACGTGGACGGTGAGGGGGTGCCTTCGGTGCAGTTTGATATCGGCACGCTGGGCCTGCATTTCGCCACGGGCGAGCACCATCACTTCACGCAGCACGTCGGCGTGGAGCAGGATCCGGCGAATTACCAGGCCATGGTCGTGTTCAGGTTTCCTGTGCCTTTCGCCACAGAGCTGAAGATCGACGTGCAGAACGTATCGAGCAGCGTCCAGGCGCGGACCTTCGCCCAGGTTTTCTACACCAACGACCTCACCGACAGCAGGCGTCTGAAATCGGCCAACCTGACGTGGTTGAACAGGGCCTCCGTCCCGGCGGCCAACACCTATCAGTTCCTGAGCTACAGCGGCGGGCCGGGCTGCCTGGTCTGGCATTCGCTGGCGGCGCAGGGGGCCGCCAACCTGAGCTATCTGGAGCGCGACGTGCAGGTGGCGGTGGACGGGGCCAGTCCCGCGGCGATCATCAGCACCGGGACGGAAGACTGGTTCAGCGGCGCTTTCTACTACACCTCCGGTGCGCGCTCCTACCCCTGGGCCATGACGCCGTTTATCGGCACGGCCGCGCCATATCGCTCCATCCAGGGCGTGGACTTGCTGGAGGCGTTCGGGGGCATCAGGTTCGACTCGTCCATCGCCGTGACCTGGGACACGGAGGCGGCGGTCACGAGCGCCGTGGACATCAGCTATCTGCTGCTCTACTACACGGGGAGTGTGGCGACCGACAACCGGCGAGAGGTGACGGTTCAGACCACCGATGCCGCGGCCACAGACCTGTTGAGCATTCCCGTCGCCGAGGGCCAGGTCATCACGCTGCGCGGCATCGTGGCGGGGGGCAGGGCTGACGAGGGGGCGGCCTGCGGCGGCGATTTCAGTGCCACCTGCCGACGGGCGGCGGGCGGCAGCGTGACGCTGGTGGGGGCGGTGAACCGCAGTGTGCAGGAGGACAGTGCCGGTTCCCCGACCTTCGCCGTTGCGGCGGACACGACCAATCAGGCTGCGGTGGTGCGGGTGACGGGGGTGGCAGGAGAGACGTGGGACTGGCAGGCATTCGTGGAATGGACGGTGAGGGGCTGATGTCGCGTTTTGCCAGACTCACGCTGATCACGCTGTGCGGACTGCTGGTTTACCAGCATCTTCTGCACGTCGATCTGCCCTACGCCGACAGGACCTATCAGGATCATCTGTGGGTCGTTGACGGCACGGCACCGGGGCCTTACCGCTACCGGGTGCTCGTGCCTGTGCTGGTGGAGCACATGGCAGGGCTGCTGCCCGTGCCGCACCGCAGCGCCGTGCTGGCAGTGGATACGCTGATAGTTTGGGGGGGTCTGTGCGCTTACGTCTTTGGGCTGTTTGTGTTTTTGTCGCGACGTTTTTTGGAGGGACTGGCGCTGCTGGGCTGCGCCGTGGCCGCGCTG
>JALSTC010000732.1 GCA_026983935.1 Ardenticatenia bacterium | reverse complement strand
CGTCACTTCGTGCCCCCGGCGGACCAACTCCTCCGCCACACGCTGAACGTGAATAGTCAGCCCTGTGCGATGCGGCACGTAATACAGCAAGGCAATCAGTATCTTCAAGCGATCGGGGTTTTCGCTCCGTGTCATACGGCAAAGACCTTCTATCCGAGAGGCTCAGTACCCACCTGCTCCACACCCGGCGGCGATGCAGCCTGCAGTTCGCGTGCTCCTCGCGCCACCTGCCCCATCGTCACACCTTCCTGAACCAGGCCCAGCAGGCCAAGCAGGGTATATACGCCCAGATTCGTCACGTGCAGGATAACGGCAAACGCCAGTGCTGCGCCTTCGGGCCGGTCAAAGCCGGTCAGGTGAAGCGCCACGACGACGCCCGCTTCATAGGGGCCGACAGCGCCGGGCACATAGGGCACGGCAACGGCAAACGAAGCCATCACAATGAACAGCAAAACTGCCGTCCAGTCCGATTGTGGAAAGAACGCATACAAAAGGATATACCCGGCCAGCAGGGAAAATCCCCACGAAACCGCCGACCAGAATACAACGGACAGCCCACCGCGCCACGAAGCCAGCGGCTGCAGGCCATCCAGAAAACGGCCAAGCGCCTCCTCCATCGGCCAGCGTCCCAAGAACGGCAGCACACGCTGCCCCCAGGCCAGCAGACCAAAAGCCCACGCCCGCCGGGCGGCAAAAACCGTCAGCGCGGCAATGCTCACCAGTGATCCCCCGCCGAGTGTGATCCCGGTCGCCGTGATGTAATCCGGCACGGGCAGCACGACCAGCACCATGCCCAGCATCGCCAGCACGGTCAGCAGATCCAGCAGACGCTCCACCAGAATGGTACTCAGCGTTGTGAAAGCCGGGATCGGATTGTCAACACGCGCCGCCAGGAAAATACGCGCGACCTCACCCAGCCGGAACGGCAGCGCGCCGTTGAACAGGTAGCTGATATTAAGGATGCTGAAGGCATGACGCAACGGGAGTTTCCCGCCGAGCAGCACCCGCCAGCGGATGGCCCGGGTGAAATGGCCCACCACCAGCAGCGCAAAGGCGGGCAGCACAAAGCGATAATCTGCACCGGCAAAGGCCTCTCGCACGCGATTGAGATCAACGCCAGCCAGCACCAGCGCCAGCATCAGCAGTCCGATCCCCAGGCCAATCACAATCGTGTAGCGCTGCTTCATATCGCCAGTTCTGTCCTCCAGCATCAAAACGACGTGCGATTATAGCACGGCGGAGCGATAAGACGCATATACATTTTGTGCAGAACTGCATGAAGCCGCCTGACAATCTGAGAAGCGGCCCACCGGCCCCTGCATCTTCAAAAAGCTGGTCTTGACAGTAAAGACAGTCGTGCTAGAATAGCGTCAGATTGGGGGATAGTTTAATCGGCAGAACGACTGGTTCTGGCCCAGTTGGTCTTGGTTCGAGTCCAGGTCCCCCAGCCATACAAAAAGCCTTCCGCAGCACATCGTGCGGAAGGCTTTTTCAATAAAACAGTGCAGAATCAGTTGCTGGTGGTGAAACTCACCGTACACTCGCCGGTGTTGCCGTCATCATCATGAGCGACCGCACGGATGGTATGCGACCCGTTGGATAGCTGCGCGGTGTTAAAGCCGGCGC
>JALSTC010000731.1 GCA_026983935.1 Ardenticatenia bacterium | reverse complement strand
CTGCTGCCGGGATTTCCGGCTTCCGCATGATGCTCAAATACAGCGAGGAGGCCGCGCCGCTGCGCCGCCTGATCACGCAGGAAGATGTGGGCAACACTGCGCTGTGGCTGGCATCTGACCTCAGCAGCGCCGTAACAGGGGAAACCATTTATGTGGATGCGGGGTATAATATCCTCGGCCTGACAATGACCGATGAACAGCGCCAGGCGTTCAACCTGTAGGCTGCAGGCGCTGTTGCTGTGCTCGCATAAGCCGCGATCCTGTCAGCCATCGTGTGGGTGTATAGTAAGGATACTGGAGAAGATGAGACAACGACGTTTTTCGGTTGCAGCCCTGGCTGCTGCGGTTCTGGCGCTGGTGCTCCTCCTGGGAGTCTTGGGCGGCACAGTCACCATCCAGGCGCAGGGCGCAAGCAACGTCACATTCACCGTCGAAGAAACCACCTTCGAGTCGAACTATCCGCGCGGAATGACCTTCACCATCAGCGCCAGCAGCGATGCCGGTGAGATCACCCGCGCCACGCTGTTCTATGAGCTGCGCACCGGGCTGCGTGAACGCGAGAACGGCGAATTCGACTCGGAGATGGGAGCCTGGGTGGCACGGCCCTACAGCCTGCGCGGTGGGCTTCCCCCCTGGGTGGATTTCCACTACTACTGGCTGCTGACCGACAGCGAGGGCAACACCTATGAGACCGAGCCGCAGTACGGCATCTACGAGGACAACACCCGCGAGTGGTGGCATGTGGATACCGAAGACATCACGCTCTACTGGTTCGGGGATATGCCCGAACTCGGCGAACATGTCTCCGAAACGATGGCCGCCATGCGCGAGTACTTCACAGAAGGCTGGGGCCGCACACTGAGCTATAAGCCGCTGGCCGTGCTCTTTCCGCCGGGAGATGTGTGGAATGAGTACGTGGAAGGGGGCAACAATCCGCGCGCGGCGGGCTTCACCAGCCGGGGCGAAGGCTACACCGTGCAGCGCATCCCGCGCCTGATGACGCCCGAAGAGCACGAGGTAGCCCGCGAACGCTGCGGCGGCTATTTCTATGGCAGCAGGGAGAACACCGTCGAGGAATGGCGGCTGCAGGACATGGTGCATACCATTGTCCACGAGATCACGCACCTATACCAGTCCGATTTCCGCGTCAGCGGCCCGACGTTCTGGATCGAGGGCGAGCCGGAATTCTTCGGGAATCTGGCACTGGACTGGCGCTCCAGGGACGCGGAAAGCCGCATGATGAACTACGGCGCGATGGGATACCCGCTGCCCACGCTGCAGGGCGAAGGCCCCGGCGGCGGCAGCACGCGCTCCGCTGATGGCTGCCACGCGCTGGCCTATGCCGTCGGCGAAACGTTCATCCGCTTCCTGGTGGAGAACTATGGCGGGCTGGAAACCCACCGCCTGGTCATCGAGAATCTGCCCGGCCACACTGTGCAGGAAGCCATCTCCCTGGTGACCGGCGTGCCGTTCGTAGACCTGGAAAACCAGTACCGTGCCCACTATGGCATTGCGCCGGTGGATATCCTGCCCACGCCGACGCCGCTCGTCATCCCGACGGCATCGTTCAGCTTCCCAACGCCAGCCATGAGCGGCAACTGAAGCAGTCAGCGCGGGCACTCGGAATAGCTGCCAATACAGACAGGGGGCCTGATGTGCCCCCTGTCTGGTATTATGGGTGGGCTATGTCAGCCGCTCATTCCAGTGGTTCGACCCGCGCCTCGATAAAACGCGGCTCAAAGCGCAGCTTGTCGCTGTTCTTGCGGATAGGCTCGACGTGATCCTCTTCCACCAGTGTGATCACCGCGCCCAGATTCGGCAGGCGGTATTTCGTCACCAGCACCTCGCCGATCCCCTGCCGCCACATCTGAACCTGCGCGTCAGGGTCCAGGCGGCGGGTATATTTTCTGGCCCGGTCAAACGGCATTTCGATCAGCTTCTGGGCCAGTTCCTGCATTTCTCCATCACTCAACCTGTGCAATACTTGCGGCATGATAGGCTTTGCTCCTGCATTCGGGTGCATTCGCGGAATCTGCGCTAGAATTCTAACACGGCCCGCGCCTGGAAGGGAAGACTGATTGTGCTGCTGCCAGATGCTTACACCGTTTCCAGCCTCACTCAATACATCCGCGCCCTGTTCGATTCCGATCTGCGCCTGCAAAACGTGTGGGTGCAGGGCGAGATCAGCAATTTCACGCAGGCACGATCCGGACACTGGTACTTCACCCTGAAGGATGAAGCCAGCGCGCTCAAATGTGTCATGTGGCGCAGCAGCACGGCACGGCAGTTGTATATCCCGCAGCACGGCGACGCGATCGTCGTGCACGGCTATGTCAGTGTATATGAAGCGGGCGGGCAGTACCAGCTCTACGCGGACACCATTGAGCCTGCCGGACGCGGTGACCTGCACCGCCGGTTTGAGCAGCTCAAAGCCCGCCTGGAAGCGGAGGGCCTCTTTGACCCGGCCCGCAAACGCCCCCTGCCCGCCTTTCCGGAGCGGATCGGCGTGATCACTTCGCCGGATGCCGCCGCTTTTCAGGACGTGCAAAATGTGCTGCGCCGCCGCTACCCGCTGGCCGAGGTCATCCTCAGTCCCACGCAGGTGCAGGGCGACGACGCCCCGGCGCAGATCGTGGCTGCGCTGGAAGCGATCCAGCGGGCCGATGTGGACGTGATCCTGCTGGTGCGCGGCGGCGGCAGCCTGGAAGACCTGTGGGCGTTCAACGATGAGCGAGTCGCCCGCACCATTGCCGCCAGTTCGATCCCCGTCGTGAGCGGAGTCGGCCACGAGGTGGATTTCACCATTGCCGATTTTGTGGCCGATGTGCGCGCTCCCACGCCATCCGCCGCCGCCGAGGTCGCCACGCCCAATATGGACGATCTGATCTACACCGTGCGGGAATATCGTGAGCGGCTGATCATGGCCGTCGCCACCCTGATCGACGAGTACCGCCGTATGGTGGAAGGCGAAGCGCGTATGCTGCACGGCTTCTCGCCGCGCAGGCGGATTGACAATGCCCGCCAGCGGCTCGATGACCTGAACCTGCGTGCCGCCCGTGCCATGAGGCAGATCATCGTCCTGCAGCAGGAGCGGCTGCATGCCCGCCATGCGGCATTGGAAGCCGCCGACCCGCGCGCCATCCTGGCGCGGGGCTATGCCATCGTTGAACGGGCCGCCGACGGCCTGCGCCTGACCGATGCCCGCGATACCGCGCCGGGCGATACACTGACCATCCATCTGTCACGGGGCAGGCTGCAGGCCACCGTCACAGAAAAAACGGAGGAACACGCCTGATGACCGACTCACTCCCGGAAGACCTGACCTTTGAGGCCGCGCTGGCGCAGCTTGAGGAGATCGTCAACCGCCTGGAAGAAGGCGATCTGACACTGGACGAATCGGTTGCCCTGTTCGAGCAGGGCCAGCGCCTGACGGCCTTCTGCCAGGAAAAGCTGGATAACGCCGAACTGCGCGTCCGTCAGCTTACTACGGACGACTAGGCCACCAATGCATATATCCCAAATATATCCCAGGTCTTACCTGGGATATATCGGGGATATACTGGGGATAAATCAGCGCCCCAGCCGCCGCAGAACCATCGCCGGGACGGCCCGCGCTTCCTCAAGGCCAAGCGCCAGCGCCAGCGCAAAGAAGATCGCAGCGCCCAGGGCAGCGCCCAGCGCGGTTATGATAAGGACATGGACACCCGGCAGGGCCACCTGCAGCGCCCACAGCGCCAGCCCCATCACACCCGCCGCGGCCAGAGTCCGCCAGACCAGCGCCCACACGCGCCCGCCGTCCATACCCCCGATGCGCCGCCGTAGAATCAGCCACAGCGCTGCCGCCTCGATGGCCGTCGCCACGCTCATCGCCAGCGCCAGCCCGGCGAACGGCCCCCGCGCCAGATCGCCCGGCACGCCGATCACACGGATCAACACCACATCCAGCGCGATATTGACCAGCATCGTCCCCACACCAACCTTGACCGGCGTCCAGGTGTCATGCAGCGCGTAAAACGCCCGCGCCAGAATCTCCAGCAGCGCATGGCCGACCAGGCCGACGGCAAAGAACTGCAGCGCCCAGGCCGCCCCTGCCGTCGCCTCCGGCGACCATGCCCGCCGCTCAAACAGCAGCGCCACCAGCGGCTGCGCCAGTACGATCAGCCCCACGCTGGCCGGGATCGCCAGGAAAAGCACGCTGCGCAGCGCCCCGCTCAACGTCCGCCGATAGCCGGGCCAGTCTTCCTGCGCCGCCAGAGTCGACAGCGAGGGAAATACCGCCGTGCCGAGGCTCTGACCGATGATGCCCAGCGCGGTGAACATCAGAATAAAGGCGTTGTTGATAATCGCCAGCGAGCCGTCCACCATGCCGGAGGTGAAGGCCGTGATCACCACGAAATTCACCTGCACCACACCCTGCCCCACAATGCGCGGGCCCATTAACGTGAGCACTTCCAGCACGCCGGGCGTGCGGATGTCCAGCGAAGGCCGCCAGCGCGCGCCGATGCGCGGCAGTTCCGGCAGTTGAATGCCCAGATGCAGCAGCGCACCGATGACCGTCCCCCATGCCAGCCCGTAAACCCCCATCGACGGGGCAAGCACCACCGCGCCGAAGATGATGCCCAGGTTATAGAGACTCAGCGCCGCCGCAGGCCGCCAGAAATGCTGGTAGGCGTTGAGAATGCCCATCAACAGCCCACTCACGCCAAAGATGATCACCGTGCTGAGCATGATGCGCAGCAGATCAACGATCAGCGCCTGCTGCTCCGGGGGATCGGCAGGACGCAGGATGGCACTGACCAGCCAGGGAGCAGCGGCAAACGTCACCGCGGAGAGCAGAATCGCGCCCACCGTCAGAAGCACGACTACCGCCCCGACCAGCCGCCAGGCACGCTCCTCTTCATGCTTCGCCAGAAAACCGGAAAACACCGGGATGAAGGCCGACCCCAGCGCCCCACCCGCCACCAGATTGAACAGCAGTTCCGGGACACGCTGCGCCGCCACAAAAGCATCAAATTCGACCGCCGCACCGAACGTGGCGCTGATCACCGCCTGCCGCACCAGCCCCAGCACACCGCTGGCGATATAGGCAATCATGACGATCAGCGCCGCACGTGCCATCCGCCTGCCGGAAAGCGCCTGGGGTGATTCCTGTATTCTGCGTTCCATGTCTGGAGTCGATTCCCGCATTACATACATGCCCGTGTGGTACACCCGTTCAGGGTTAAGGCCCTGCTGTAGATAGACAGCGCTCGATGATACCCCACCTTCCACCAGGCGGCGAAACAAACGGAACCGGTGAACCGATGAAAAGCAGCTTGACTTATAATACTTACATACCTACACTTTTAGAAATAAGAATACAAAAGGACAGAATACAATGAGGACAGGCAAAGTGACATGGTGGCAAGCAGGGATACTGGGCCTGCTGATGCTCACCGGCAGCATAGTGCTGGCACAGGGCCAGCCGCTGCCGCCCGCTGAACCGGACACCGAGGCCTTTCTGGACGCCAACTTCCACCTGCAGGATTCCTACAGCCGCGTGCTGTGCGTCTCGCAGGATGGATCATGCCCGGCAGAGATCACGGCGACCGTCCCCTGCCTGACTGCCTCCTGCGCGCATGAAGCAGCCACCTACTCCATAACCGCCGCCTTCGATACCATCCAGGCGGCATCAGACGCCGCGCAGCCCGGCGATCTGGTGATCATCATGCCGGGCGTCTATCGCGGCATCGAGGTTGAGGAGCGCGGCGGCGAAGACGGTGCTTATATCCACTTTCTGGGCTGGGGCGCTCCCGGCTCGGTCATGATCAACGCGCCCGCCCGCCCGGATGTAAGCTGGCTGCGTCATCACTTCTACTTCATCGCCACACGTTATTACATCATCCAGAATCTGGCTTTTGAAGGGGCAGAAGGCGCAGGCATTTTCTTTTCCGGCTACTTCAGCGGAACCGGCCAGTTCGCCCACCATATGATCGTGATGGATGTCTACAGCCACGATAACGGCATCTGGGGACTGCACACCACATCAACCAGCTACATGCTCATCCAGGATTCGATCTTCACCACCTCGCGGGAAGAGCACGGCGCTTATATCTCCGGCTCCGGCGACAACATGGTCATTCGGCGCAATGTCTTTCAGGGCAATAACGCCTCCGGCCTGCAAATCAACGCCGACCCACAAACGGCCACGGCGGAGGTGTTCTACTGGCTGCAAAATGCCACAGGCAATACCTGCGGCTGGAGCGAGGCTGACGTCGAATTCACGGGCGCGGCTCCCTGGGACGCGCTGAAAGCCTGCTACGATCAGCAGGGGCTGCCCGATCTGGGCGAATTCTTCGAAGATGGCATCGGCGAAAATCTGATCGTCGAGCAGAACATCATGACCGGCAACGGCAGTGCGGGCGGCGGCGCGCTTAACCTGGCTTCTGTGCGCCATTCGATCATGCGCAACAATCTGAGCTACGGCAACAACGCTGCGGGCATCGCCTGCTGGGACAACGCCTACGCGGAAGATAAAGGGCTGCCTGCTTCGGACTTTGGCTGCGTGGATGTGACTATCGTCAATAACACCATCATTGACCAGACGGGCAACCGGGGCGCGCTGATCCTCAACCAGGATGCACGCGATATGGTGGTCTACAACAACATCATCGTGCGGGATCGCTTCGACGCCTACGAGGTGACCGGACGTTCCGGGCAGGGACTGCGCTCCGGTGCGAACTATTATTCAGCGCTCAATGTGGAAGAGTCGCCCGGCGCGATTCTGCTGGACACCGATCCAGCCAGCGGCTCGATCACCGGCTTCACCGTGAATGAGGCGCTGGCGAATTTCGTCGCGCCCGGCTTCGCCCCCTGGCTGCTGGAAAGCGGCCCCTGGCCCACGCTCAACCCGGACCGCCCGGACTACCATCTCCGGCCCGATTCGCCGCTCCTGACGGCGGGGGATGCATCTTTGAGTCCGACGCTTGACCTGAGCGGCACGATCAGAACCGGGGCCGGGATCGGTGCGCTGGGCGCAGGCGAAGCGGGTGAGGCCGTCACCGAAAGCAACGAAAACACCGCCCCACCGCCGCCATCAATGGCAGGCGCAGGCGGCACGATCACCTACAGCCTGCCGGAAGGGCACATCTACCGCCTTGAGGCGCGGGAAGGAGCCATGCCGGAAGATATCAGCCAGATGCTGGACGCGCTCTCACCGGGAACGACGGACGAATGGCTGAACATCTCGCCGGATGGAAGCTGGCTGCTGCTCTCCACCGATCGCTTTGACCCGAACTGTGCGGGCTGGCCGTGTCTGGTTGTCACCAGAAGCGACATGTCCATTGCTGAGGTCGTCCGTCTTCAGGACGGCACACCGGCCCACAGCGAAGGCTTCGGTGCGGTTGCCTCGACCGGCGATCTGATCACCTATCCCCTGGTCGTTTACCCCGCAGACGGCGGGCCGCACACCCTCGATCTGTGGGCAGCCATGCGCGGCAGCGAAGGCTGGAGCACGCCGGTGCTGCTGACCGGCGAATCACCCTTCGCATGGAATCAGCAGCCCGCACTGGCCCCCGACGGCAGCCGCGTTGTATTCGACTGCGCAAACCAGCCCTACGGCGCTGAAGGCACGGCCATCTGCGAGGTCAACACCGACGGCACGGGCTTTCGCATGGCGATCGCTCCCGCCGATGGCCCGCAGGGCACCTCTACCACCGCCGCCCTGCATCACCCGGATT
>JALSTC010000730.1 GCA_026983935.1 Ardenticatenia bacterium | reverse complement strand
AACTGATCCGCGATTTTGGTAAGAAAGTCGTCGTTGTCGTCAATCAGATTGACCTGCTGGAACCACGCGAGCAGGCCGATGTGCGGCGCTTTGTGCAGGCACAGATTGAGGAGCGCCTGAATCTCAAGCCGCTGATTTTCATGGTGTCGTCACGCTATGCGCTGGAAGGGGAGCCGGACAGCGGGCTGACGGCGGTGCGGGCGCATCTCCGCGCCACGTTTGAGCAGGTCTCTCCTGCACAACAGAAGCTCCGGGCGCAGTTGGCATTTGCACAGCGCCTGATCAACAGACACCGCGAGGCCCTGGAATCACGGCTGGATTTGATCGGGCGCAACAGAGAGCGCACATCGCAGATTCAGCGCGAACTGGAAACTCATAGTGAAGGCATGACGGCCCGCCTTCAGCTTGCTTCCGCTGAGATGGCGCGTGTGCTGGATGGCGTTCGGGAGCGGGGGATGCAGTTCATTGACCGGCACTTCCGCGTGCATCTCCCCGGGCGCGGCCCGGACAATGAAACGCTGCAGAAAGAATTCGAGGAAGAAGTTATCGGGCGTGCGCTGGATCAGCTTGTAGACCTTTCCAATGACTATGTCAATGCGCTTGTGGACAGCAACCGCCGCTACTGGCAGGGGATTGTCGCCCGGCTGAATCAACTGGATGACCTGCTGCAAGACAACATACAGGGCGTGGACGGCGGCGTCTATGCCGAGCAGCGGCAGGCACTGCAGGACGCCATTGCCATTGCCGACGCTGAGATGGGGGCTTACTCCAATGCGGAGATGTTGGCCGCCATGCAGGAGCGTTTCCAGGCTAACCTGACCGGACTGGGATCGAGCGCCGGGCTGAGCGTGCTGGGCGCGATTGCGGCGGCACTGGGCATCGCCACCCCTGGCGCGATTACACTGCATGTCTTTGCCCTGCTGGGTGCGGTTGTCGGGCTGCCTGTGGCGGTCGGTGGCGGCTTCTTTGCCGTGCGCTACTGGCGGCGGCTGCGGCGGGACGTTAAGGAGGATTTTGCCGGACAGTTGGCGCTTCTGCAGCGCAGCTATCAGGAGGCAATGGCTTCGCTGACCGATCGTGAGCGCAGTCGCTTGCTGCAGTACGGCCGTCAGATTCTGGAACCCGTGTTCAGCCATTTTGCCGCGGTGGCAGAATCGACTGAACGTGACCTGGCAGCACTTGCAGAGATGGAGGCAGAAATTGCAGCGCTGCAGGGCGAGATTGACCGGGTAACTGCTGTCCAGCCTACCTCGACAACACAGACAGAGGTCTGAGAAACTTCCGTTTCTGGAGAACAGGGGCATTTGTCTGGAATGGCTGGTAATAGTATTTTGCGATAATACAAATTGTAACAGAACCCTAACAAAACCGAGGTTTCTGGGCCAAAGGTACGCTGGACGGGCTGCGCAAGGTGTTCTAGACTGTAGGCAGAGGGGATATTTCCTGAAGGACGGGAAAATGATCTGTCATAACTGTGGTACCGCAAATCGTGAAGGGGAGTTGATCTGCCATTCGTGCGGTACGTTGTTGAACGTCCCTGCCACAACCCGCCTGAATGGAAAGGTGACCGGTACCATCACCAGAACCGGCGCGCCGCCAACCACGCTTAATATGGTCACGTTTGAAATCAGCGGGCAGGCTTATCAGTTTCCCGTCCATGATGGCTACAGCATCGCTATCGGGCGGGGGAACGCTCAAAGCCATCGCACGAACGGTACTGCACTTGACCTGATCGGCATGGGCGGCAATGAAAAAGGTGTCTCCCGCCAGCATGCGCTGATACGCATCGAGGGGACATCAGCCTTCCTGATGGACCTCGATAGCACGAACGGTACTTATTTGAACGGGCAGCGCCTGCGGCCCCGCAGGCAGCACCTCCTCTACAGTGGGGACCTCATTCGCTTTGGTGGGCTGGAAGTACGCATTCAGCTATCGTGACACTACCATTTGAGTAATTCTGAACAATTGCCCGGAACTGTGGTACACTCCGCCTGGTTTATTCGTGCCTATGGAGTGTGCTGAAATGGCTTTTCACATCTTGATTCCTGACAATCTCAGCCGGGAAGGCATTGAACTGTTACAGAGCAATCCCGAGTTTCGCGTCACGACTGGCCCACTGTCTCGTGAAGAAGCGATGGCGGCTGCGGCGGATGCGGATGCGCTGATCGTGCGCAGTTCGACAAAGGTGGACGCGGAGTTTTTGGCTGCGGCCCCAAAGCTCAAGGTGATTGCGCGGGCCGGTGTTGGCGTGGATAACATTGATCTGGCTGCGGCTGCGGTGCGGGGCATCGTGGTGATGAACACCCCCGGTGGCAATGCCAATGCTGCCGCGGAACACACGCTTGGGCTGATGCTCGCTCTGGCCCGGCATATCCCCGCCGCGCATCAGTCGCTGCTTGAGGGCCGCTGGGATCGCAAGAAATACAAGGGAACCGAACTGCGGGGCAAGACGCTGGGCGTGATCGGTCTGGGGCGTATCGGGCAGACGGTGGCTGCCTTTGCGCAGGCCTTTGGCATGGTTGTCATCGCCTGTGATCCGCCGATTCCGGCAGAAGTGTTCGAGCGCTGCGGTGTGGCCCGGGTGTCACTGGATGAGTTGTTCTCCCGCAGCGACTACATTACACTGCATGCTCCGGCCAATGAGCAGACCCGTCACATGATCGACGCCGGGGCCATCGCCCGGATGAAAGACGGCGTCCGGATCATCAATGCGGCAAGAGGATCGCTGATCGATGCCGATGCACTGGCGGAGGCAATCAAGAGCGGCAAAGTCGCCGGGGCGGCGCTGGATGTCTATGAGGTGGAGCCGCCGCCCGCGGACTATCCTCTGATCGGGTTGGATGGGGTGGTGCACACACCTCATCTGGGCGCGAGCACCAAAGAGGCCCAGGTGGCGGTTGCCGTGCAGGCCGCTGAGCAAGTCCGTGATGCACTGCTCAGGGGTGAAACCCGATATGTGGTCAATGCCAGCCTGCCGGGAATGGCAGAAGCCAGAGACTGATCGCCGGTAAAAGTGAGGCAGCGGCGTGGAAACACTATCACAGATAAGCGTTGTTACCCTTACCCTCCTCTGCGCGGGGCTGTGTGTAGTGGGCATACTGGTGGGCGGTCTGGGCCTGCTTGTTGTGCGGTCTGGGTTGTTTGGAGGCCTGCTTGGCGGATTACGGGATACACTTGCCGGGCAGGAGGAAGAGCCAGTGGGGCGCATACCGGTTGCCAGAGCGAGGCGGTCGTCTTTGAGCAGCGTGGATGATATCCGTGCCCGCTACGATCGCCAGTTCTACGGTGAAATCGAAGGGGAAGACGCCGTCGGTGATTTTCCTGAGCGCGATGTTTCAGTGCAGGATAGGGAGCCTTACAAGCGCCGCTTTCGTGAGGAGAATGCTGACTTCGACGACGAGATGGACGCTTTCTTTGACGACATGGAGCTGTAGCGCGCCTCCGTGATTGAGCCGCCCCGCCATCCTGGCCGGGGCGGTTTCCTTTTGGCGGATGGCAGGTTATGATTCCGCCCTGTGGCGGCTTTTCAAACATCGAGGAATATGATCATGACCGGGATAGCGAATCGGGTCCGGCACTTTGGCCCCAGCGTTTTTGTGGAGATCAACGCGCTGGCCCGCCAGTATAACGCCGTGAATCTCAGCCAGGGCGCGCCGGATTTTGATGGCCCGCCGGAGGTGATTGCTGCTGCTGTGCAGGCGCTGCAGTCCGGCAGGACGGCTCAGTATGCGCCGTCTGTGGGGGCGCCTTCACTGCGGGCTGCGGTGGCGGAACATGCGGCCCGGCATTACGGGCAATCTGTTGACCCGGAGCGGGAAGTCTTGATCGTTGCCGGAGCGTCACTGGGGATGTTTTTCGCCATCATGGGGCTGGTCGATCCTGGTGATGAGGTCATCGTCTTTGAGCCGTTTTTTGATACCTACCTTCCCAATATCCAGATGGCCGGTGGTGTGCCGCGCTTTGTCCCGCTGCGCCCACCGACCTGGACTTTTGACCCTGACGAGCTGGCGGCTGCTTTTAACCGGCGGACGAAGGCGATCATTGTCAATACGCCCCACAACCCCACGGGCAAGATTTTCAGCCGGGAAGAGCTGGCACTGATTGCTGACCTGTGCCGCCAGTGGGATGTGGTGGCGCTCACCGATGAAGTATATGAACATCTGCTCTATGATGGTGCGGAGCACGTCCGGCTGGCGACGCTGCCCGGAATGGCAGAGCGCACGCTGACCATCAGCAGCGCGGGCAAGACATTCAGCGTGACAGGCTTCAAGATCGGCTGGTGCATCGGCCCGGCGGATTTGCTCGAAGGCCCGATGCAGGTCCACGCCTTCAGTATGTTTGCCGTCCAACATCCCCTGCAGGAAGCCGTCGCAGCAGCGCTGCGCCTGCCCGATTCATATTTTGTGGGTCTGCAGGCATTCTACCAGCCGCGCCGCGATTTTCTGGCGGCGGCTTTACAGCGGGCGGGCTTTTCCCTGGCTCTGCCGGAACTGCTGGGGGCCTATTACATCGTTGCCGACTTCAGCCCGATTTTCCAGGGGGACGACATGGCTTTTGCCCGCTATCTGGCCCGTGAGGTGGGCGTGACCTGTATCCCGGTGTCGGCATTTCTCAGCAAAGCGCATCAGGACAGCAGTCAGTCACTGGTACGCTTCACTTTTTGCAAGCGAGATGAGACGCTCCATGCGGCGGCGGAGCGCCTGACGAAGCTTGACAGGTGAACGAATGCACTATTCCTGCGGCGCGGCGGATCGCTGGCTACCTGCCGCCAGCGATGGCCAGAGGTGTACCCCGATGCCGATGAGCAGCATCAGTACGCCAATGACACCCAGCGCAGGAACCTGCGCATAGAAGCCGTAGGCGATGCCGGCAGCCATGAAGAAGAGATGGAAGGCCAGCGGCACGGCGATCACGATGCGTTCCGGCGGGCCGGGATGGAGCACACGCAGCCGCACGCTCAGAACGATAGCCAGCCCGCCGCCGAGCAGCGCCGCCGTCCCCACAAAGCCCAGACCGCTGGGGGCCAGCACAGACGAATAGAGGCGGTTGGTCACGGCCAGCACGATCAGGGAGAGCAGCATGGCAAGCGGCGCATACAGCCAGCCGCGGATGCGATCGGCTCGCCACGGGCGCAGGGCGCGCACAAAGGCCGAATACGACGACACCACGATGAACCACGCCCAGAAGTTCCCCCAGGGTACGCCAAACCATTCCTGATTCAACCCCAGTACACCCCATGTCCACATCTGCAGCCGGATGGCAATGGTGTCCATGGACAGGTCAATGTTCAGCGCCAGCAGGGCATCCAGCAGCGGACGGGCGGCTTCTGGCATCTGGATGCGCTCGGAAAACGCCATTGCGCTGTAGATGATGACGGCCCAGCCCATGCCGATAGCCAGCGGCGCATCGTCAAGCATGACCAGAAATTGGCCGTACTGGTAGGCGCTGAGCTGGCGAATGGTCATCAGCTCCAGCGAGACGCCGTAGATCAGCGATACGATCAGCTCCAGCGCCCGGTATTTGTTCTGCCGGGCGGCATGCCACAGGCAGGCGATGAACAGCACATAGGTCATGAACTCAAAGATGAGATAAACTGGCCGAATATTCATCTGATGGCACTCCCGGATGGCAAGAAATTTGAAGGCAAACAGGCGGCGTAGCCCACAGATGGCATTATAGCCATTGATGCCGGATAGCGGAAGTTATGACGCATGGCTTGCGCGATGCCGCATCCTCACGTTACCATCGCCGGGCTATGTCTCTGATCATTGGATTCTTGACCCTGGGCTATATTCTCAGTGCAGCAGCGCTGGCGGTTTATGCAGGTGGCGCGCTGATCCTGCTGGCCCTGTGGTGGCGGCATCGGTATGATGTGCCGCCGCTGCCGGTAGTAGCGGATGATGAACTGCCCTCTGTAACCGTGCAGCTGCCGGTTTACAATGAGCGAGCGGTGATCGGGCGGCTCATTGATGCCGTAGCGGCGCTCGATTATCCGCGGGACAGGCTCCATGTACAGGTGCTTGACGACTCGACGGATGACACAGGTGAACTGATCGCGCGGCGTGTGGCACACCATGCGCAGGCCGGATTGGCAATCACGCATCATCGGCGAAACGATCGTCTTGGCTTCAAAGCCGGGGCGCTGGGGCTGGCATTGGAACAGACGGCGGATGATTTGATTGCCGTGTTCGATGCCGATTTTGTGCCGCCCTCGGATTTTTTGCGGCGCGTGGTTCCCTATTTCTGCACGGATGCGCATCTGGGCATGGTGCAGGCGCGGTGGGGTCACCTGAACGCGAACGAAAATCTCCTGACGCGCGGCCAGGCACTCAGCCTGGATGGGCATTTCGTTGTGGAGCAAACCGGTCGCAGCCGCGCCGGGCTGCTGCTGAATTTCAGCGGGTCGGCGGGAGTCTGGCGGGCAGACTGCATCCGTGATGCGGGCGGCTGGTCATGGGAGACTCTGACCGAAGACCTCGATCTCAGCTACCGTGCGCAGTTGCGCGGCTGGCGCTTCCTGTATCTGCCGGACGTGGTTGTTCCCGCCGAAATTCCTCCCCAGATGGCGGCCTACAAGCAGCAGCAGGCACGCTGGGCAAAAGGCTCCACACAGAACCTGCTGCGATTCGCCCCGGTGCTGTGGCGCAGCCGTCGGCTGACTCTGGCGCAGAAATTCATGGGTACGCTGCATCTCTGTCAGTATGTGGTTCACCCGCTCATGCTTTTGTTGCTGCTGCTGACACCGCCGCTGCTGGCAGCGGATGTGCTGACCCATCTGCCACTGGCTCCCCTTGGCCTGGCGGGATTGGGTCCGCCGCTGCTGTATCTGCTCAGCCAGCGCCATCTGCACGCGAACTGGCCACGCCGTATGCTGGCATTCCCCATTCTGCTGGCAGTTGGCACCGGCCTGGCATTGAACAACGGGCTGGCCGTTTTACAGGCGCTGCGTGGCGAGCCAAACACGTTCGAACGCACGCCAAAATTCCGTGGGGAAGCGTGGCAGCGGAGCGGCTACGCATTGGAAACGGGGCGCGCTGCTTCGGGGGAGGCGCTGCTGGCAGTCTATGCGTTGGGGGGCGGCCTGCTGGCCTGGCAAACTGCGCCATCGCTGGTGCCATTTCTGCTGGTTTACGCCTATGCATTTGGGGTCGTGGCGCTGTGGAGTGCGGTGGAGTATGTGCAGTTGCAGCGGGGCAGGCGGAGGGCCATTATGCAGAACAGGCTTTCCGTCTGATCATGGGCCGGGCTGCTGCTGGCCAAGGGCTGCCGCGCCCTGCTGAATCTGACCGGGCGACAGGCCCAGCGCGAGCATCCCGACCACACCCCACAGTGCGTAATTCAGGACAACGGCAGTGTGCCAGACCACGGCGTAGGTTACCGCAAGTTCCTGTGGCACGCTGGCCGTGACCAGCGCGAATACGGCGGCTGCCTCGAACGGCCCCACGCTGGCCAGAGTGAAGGGGATGATAATGCTGAAGGATGCCGCGACGACCGACAGCGTCAGTGCGGCGCGGATTACTGCCGTCTGGGGCAGATCGGGGAAGACCAGCGCCAGCACCCATGATCCTGCCGCAGAGAGGCCCCAGCCGATGCCCGTCCACAGTGCCGCCCCGATCAGGCCGCGCCATGTGGTGAGCGGCTTCAGACCATCCAGCAGACGCTCAAGCAGCGAGTCCGGGTGCAGGCGGGCCAGAAACGGCAGGACGTGCAGCAGGAATGCCA
>JALSTC010000729.1 GCA_026983935.1 Ardenticatenia bacterium | reverse complement strand
TATGCGGCGCTGGTTTGCGGAAGCGGCAGCAGCCATCGGCTATCCGGCCCCCTTCCATTACGCCTACGCATCAAAGGCCAACAGCGCCGAGGAAGTCACGCGCACAGCGCTGGCAGCAGGTGCACACTATGAAACATCATCCGCCGCCGATGTCGAGATCGTGCGGCACTGCCTCAAGCAGGGGTTGATGCCGCCGGATCGGATGGCGATCAACAACGGCTTCAAAGTGCCGGGGTCAGATTACAGCCGTAAGCTGATCGAGCTGCGGGCCAGCGGCTTCGAGAACGTCGTGCCGGTCATTGAGGACGTGGATGAACTGGGGCCGTTTATCGAGTCGGGGCTGCACTTCAAGGTCGGGCTGCGGCAGAAAATTGACAGGCACGCACGTGATACCCGCACCATTGACAGCGCCGACATCCGCTTTGGTATGGACACAGCCGGGATGCGCGAAGCCGCCCGACGCATCGGCGAAGCGCCCAATCTGACGCTGGTCATGTATCACGCCATGCAGGGAGACATCACCGCCGATCCGGCTGGCTGGCTGAGCGGTTTCCGGGCCAGTATGAAGCTCTATGCCGAACTGGTGCATGAACACCCCACCCTCAGCATGTATAACTGGGGCGGCGGCTTCCCGGCGGCGGTGGGCGACCTGCAGAGCTTTGACTACGCAGGATTCATCATAAAGATGCTGCGCATTGCAAAAGAAGTCAGCGAGCAGGAGGGCATCCCTGCGCCGACGATGATCGGCGAATTCGGGCGTTATACCACAGCGGAACACGGCTTCCATCTGTTCCGCATCCTGAAAGCCAAAGACAACGGCTCAAAGACACCCTGGTATCTGATTGACGGCAGCATCATGAGTTCTTTCCCGGATGCCTGGGCGCTGGGGCTGGAATTTCAGGTTCTGCCGCTCAATCATCTGGATAAGCCGTTCCAGCGGGTGCGGCTGGGCGGGCTGACCTGTGACAGCGATGATGTCTACCCCACACGGCCCGAACATGCGCCGCTGTTCCTGCCTGTGGAGACGGAAGACCTTTACGTCGGTTTCTTCGGCATCGGCTGCTACCAGGAAATGCTGGGCGGCGTGCGCGGCGTCAAGCACTGCCTGCTGCCAGAAGCCAACGAACTGCTGATCAGCGCCAATGCCGACGGCGGGCTGGATTATACGGTTCTGCCCGGCCAGACCTATGACCAGATTCTGACGCTGCTGGGCTACCGGACATAGCATTTTTTCGGACAGCACCGACTGCCGCTGTAAGGGCAGATAAAGGACTTTATAAGCGGAGGGGAACATGAACCGAGGACGGATTGTACTGTTTGCGTTTATTATCCTGGTGGCGATGATCATCATCGGCGCGGGCCTGCTGGCACGGCAGGGCGCATTCGAAACGCCCACCCCCGTGCCCTCGGCCACCGTCGCCGTACTCGTGCCGCCGACACAGCCGCCCATCGTTGCCGAACCGATCTTTGCGGAAGGCGCGGACCTGAACGACGGCCTGCCGACCTACATCTGCGCGGCTGATGCCTTTGGCAGCTACTTCACCCTGCAGCAGATGATCATGGCGGGCATAGACGTGGAAAACGGCTTCCATCTGGGCCTGATTCCGTTCGGGCTGGATGGCATGGCCGACTATGATATTTCCGAGGAAGGCCGCACAAGCGCCCTGAGCAGCGGTCAGTGGGACTGCCTGCTGACCACCGCCGACAGCCTGGCCCTGAGCAGCGCCGGCGTGATCACAGCCGTCGTGGACGAAAGCGCCGGGGCCGATCAGCTCTGGGTGCGGGACGTGCCCACGATCAACGATCTGCGCGAGAAACGCATCACCTACTCGCGGGGCAGCGTCGGTGAATTCTTCGTGCTGTTCACGCTGAATGTGGCGCGGCTCAACCCCCGCTTTGATGTGACCCTTGTACCGGTCGATTCGGTGAGCGAGGCCGTCGAAACCTTTAACCGTGGGCAGGCTGACGTGGTTTCCGGCTGGGAGCCGGATATCTACGAGGCGGAACAGAGCGGCGGCACTCCCCTGCTCAGCTCGGAGCAGCTTCGCATCATCGTGGATGTGATCGCCACCTCGCGGCAGGCCATCGAAAACAGGCCGGATGTGGTGCAGGCCTTCCATAATGCCTGGTTCCAGACGCTCAAGATGCAGGCGGAAGACTTCGACGCTGCCGCACAGCAGATCGCAGCCTGGGGACACAACGACTGGAGCTTCGTCTATCCGGAGAGCGCCAGCGACGATCTGGATGCCTGGCTGGGCACCATCGCCCAGGCCGATCTGGGCGACAACCTGACCGTCATGCGCGACACAGAACCGCTCATCCAGCGGCTGGAGATGGCACGGCGTGTCTGGGCTGCCTCCGGCGTGGATGTGCCGGATGACGATATCTCCCTGCTGGTCGATCCGCGCTTCGTACTGGAAGCCGGCGCACGCACCGATCTGCAAACCAGCGCCGCACCGGTCAACGACACCTTCTCGCTGGGCACGCGCCCCGACCTCTCGACACTCGATCCGGAGGCGGGCACGACACTCGGTGTGCTGCCCTGCCGCCGTTTCACATTCTTACCAGAGTCGGCGGAACTGACGCTGGAATCGCGGCGCATCCTCGACGACTGCGTCGTCCCGATCATGAGCAGCAGCGTGGGTATCTTCCTGCGCGTAACCGGTTCCTCAGCCTGGCCCGGCCCGGAGGGCACGTATACCGAGCAGGAAATCTACGACTTCGGGCTGGCACGGGCGCAGGCTGTGGTGGACTATCTGGTCAGCCAGGGGTTGGACCCGGCCCGCTTCGTGGTAGAAGCCACCCTGCCGCCGGAAGAACGCCGTAACACGGAAGACCCGGACCTGCAGGCGCTGGACCGCTACGTTGAAATGTCCCTGATCACGGTCGGACGCTAGACGGGAGAGGCCATGATGAAAGCAAACGCAACCCTCCGACGGGCAGTCTGGCTCGGCCTGATCACGGTGCTGCTGCTGGCCGCCTGCCAGCAGGGCAGCGGCCCGGCAGCCAATGCCCTGATCCTGCGCTGGGTGCACAGCACCAGCATCACAGACTGGGCCACCGCCGCTGCTGTTGACTTCAACAGCCAGCGTATCCAGAGCAGTGACGGGCGCCCGATTTACATTGAAACTACCGCCAGCGATGCCGGGCAGGCGGTCAGCGATATGCTGGGCGGTATGGAACTGCCCGCCCTGTGGACGGCTGCCGACCGCACCTGGCGCGATGTTCTGCATGAGGAGGCCAATAACACGGTCTTCCTGGAAAACTGCGTCAGCATCGCTGAAAGCCCACTGGTGATCGCCATGTGGGAACCGGTGGCGCGCGCGCTTGGCTGGCCGGGCCGCACATTGGGCTGGCTGGACGTGGCAAGCCTGGCCGCCGATCCTTCCGGCTGGGCATACTACAGCGGCGGCGCATGGGGCGACACCCTGCGCATTGGCCATACACACCCCGGCCTGTCTGACAGCGGCGTGCAAACACTCCTCGCGCTGGTCTACGCCGCCGAATCCAGCCCGCAGAGCATCAGCCTGACCAACGTCCAGAATCCAATCGTGCAGGCTTCCGTCGGGGCGTTCGAAAGCGCCGTCTCCTGGTTCAGCACGGATACACGCCTGTTGAGCAACACCATGCTCGACCGGGGAATCACCTACCTGAACGCCGCCGTGATGTATGAAAACGCGGTCGTGATGCAGGGCGAGCGTGATCCCCGTCTGGTCGCCATCTATCCCTTCGAGGGCACGTTCATGGCAACTTACCCGACCTGTGTACGGGCCAATATGGACGAGGCCACAACCGGCGCAGCGGAAACGTTCCTGGCCTACCTGCTGGATATGCCCGCCCAGCAGCAGGCGCTGGCCCTCGGCCTGCGCCCGGTCAGCGACAATGTACCCCTCGGTGCGCCGATTGATGCCATGCATGGCGTTGATCCGGATCAGCCAACAACACTCTTCGCGCCGCCAGAAGCGGCCACAGTCTTTGCCGTTCAAGAGCTGTGGCAGAACCAGCGGAAGAACGTCAATCTAGCTATGGTACTGGATGTCTCCGGCAGTATGGAAGGCGCGAAGATCGAGCAGGTGCGTCTCTCCGCCGTTGCCTTCGTCGAGCAGATGGGTGATGACGACCGGCTGACCGTGATCATCTTTGACGATCAGCAGCGCGTGCTTGTGCCCAATCAGCGCGTTGGCGACAATCGACAGAACATCATCAACGCCATCAACACGATCACCGCAGGCGGCGGCACGTCGCTTTACGACACCATTGCCTTCGCCGCACAGGGGCTGCAAAAGAGTCGGCGTGCCGACGAAGTCAATGCCATGGTCGTGCTGACCGATGGACAGGATACCGTCAGTTCAACATACACCAGCCCGGACGCCGCTTTTGCCGCTGTCGTGCAGGCTTCCGGCGCATCGGTGTACACTATCGCCTACGGCGAAGACGCCGATCGGGATATCCTGCGAAATATCGCGCTGGCGACGAACGGCATCGCCTATCAGGGCGATGTTTCGACCATCGGCGATATCTACGCGGAAATCTCCGCCGCATTCGGCGGCAGTCTGGGCATCGGGCGCTAGCCAAACAGCAAACAGGGCCGGGAGAGTTAAACCCGGCCCTGCTCTTCTCCACCGACCAAAACATCGGCACCAAGAGACGCCAAATGAGCGCTATCTAGATGCTGGAAATCAACATACCGGCAATAATGACCAACGCAAATAACCCCATCGTTACCAGCACCGCCGCTGCCACCTGTGTCATCACCGATATCATTCTGGAAGTCATCATCAACACCTCACGCTGTCTATTCACTGCTTAACTCTCCTGTGACATTATACCTTTCACATGATAAATATTGCAATTAGAATCCCTTGAAACAGGCTTGGATTAAGTGTAAGATGTGGACACCGGCGTGGATTCGCCGGGCCGATTCCTTGACAACCAGCCCCATCCCCGCTATTATGCTGCACAGGTAACAACTGCGAACCGGAAAAGTAGACGCTCCTGCCCGCCCCAGAGAACCGGGACCCACAGGCTGAAAGGCCCGGTGCGAGAGCAAGCGTCGAAATGGGCCGGGGAGTTGCGCGGAGGAAATGCCGCGCCGGGTATGCCGCCGTTATCCGGTCAGAGCGGGCCGTGTCCGGTAAGGGCATGGTCAAGCGAGGTGGTACCACGGGCCAGCGCAACAAGGCTCGTCCTCACATGAGGACGGGCTTTTTTTGTTTCGCGCATAAGCGCTCGTCCTCAGCATCGTAAAAACGCTCAACGATTTTGTGCTTCAGGAGAGAGCAAAATGCCCGACAACAAACACATCAAATACATCCTGGATGAGAGTCAGATGCCGAAGGCGTGGTACAACATCGTCCCAGACCTGCCCACGCCGCCGCCACCCGTACTGCATCCGGGGACGAAGCAGCCCGTCGGCCCGGATGATCTCGCCCCGCTTTTCCCGATGGCGCTGATCATGCAAGAAGTTAGCACAGAACGTTATATCGAGATACCGGAACCCGTGCGGGACATCTACCGTCAGTGGCGGCCCAGCCCGCTGTTCCGCGCCCGCCGCCTGGAAAAGCTGCTGGATACACCCGCCCGCATCTACTACAAATACGAAGGCGTCAGTCCTGTTGGCAGCCACAAGCCCAATACCGCCGTTGCCCAGTTGTTCTATAACAAAGAAGAGGGCATTACCAAAATCAGCACAGAAACAGGGGCCGGTCAATGGGGCAGTTCCCTGGCAATGGCCGGGGCCATGTTCGGCATTGATGTCGAAGTCTTCATGGTCAAGGTCAGCTACCATCAGAAGCCGTACCGCCGAATCTTGATGGAGACGCTCGGTGCAACCGTGCATGCCAGCCCAACGGATCTGACTGATGTTGGCAAGAAGGTGCTCGCCAGCGATCCCGACAGCCCTGGCAGTCTGGGGATTGCCATCAGCGAGGCCGTCGAGGTGGCGGCCAAGAATCCCGATACCAAATACAGCCTGGGCAGTGTGCTCAACCACGTGCTGCTGCACCAGACCATCGTCGGCGAGGAAGCGCTGGCGCAGATGGCGCTGGCAGACGATTACCCGGACGTGCTGATCGGCTGTGCGGGCGGCGGCAGCAATATGGCCGGGCTGTTGTTCCCCTTCATCCGTGAGCATCTGACCAATGGCAGGCAGGCCCGCTTCCTGGCTGTGGAACCCATGGCCTGCCCCAGCATGACCAAAGGCACGTACACCTATGACTTTGGCGACACAGGAGAAATGACGCCGCTGGTCCGGATGTACACACTCGGCCATGACTTCGTGCCGCCGGGCATTCATGCCGGCGGCCTGCGCTACCATGGCATGGCACCACTGGTCAGCCTGCTGCATGAACAGGGCATCATCGAATCTGTCGCCTACCACCAGAATCCGGTCTTTGAGGCCGCGGTGACCTTCGCCCGCGCCGAGGGCATCACTCCCGCCCCGGAGAGCGCCCATGCCGTCCGCGCGGCCATTGACCAGGCTCTTGAGGCGCGGGAAGCTGGCGAGGAACGGGTGATCCTCTTCAATCTGAGCGGACACGGCTTCTTCGATATGAGTGCTTATGACGCCTACCTGGCAGGCAAGCTGGAAGATTACGAATACCCCGAAGAAGCCATTGCGCAGTCTCTGACACGCCTACCGCAGGTCGAGATGGCCTGAGCCATCTCCACTGTTCTCCCTCCCCTCGAAAGGCTCCGCCTGGTGGTGGGGCCTTTCTTCTCTCCACAGGGGCAGCCGGAGACGACAAAACAAACACGGCCCGCTTGATCTTGATCAGAACGGGCCGCCTGCTTCCAAATTTTCGATCTCGCTCAGTTCATCAGGCCTGCCGCTGCGCCACGGCCCGCGCCAGCGGCACTGTGACATGAAATGTCGTACCTTCTCCCAGAGTGCTCTCCACCCAGATCTGTCCGCCGTGCTGCTCAACAATACCGCGCACGATCACCAACCCCAGACCCGTGCCCGGCTGTTCCAGCGCGGTGGGGTTTTCACTACGGAAGTAAGGCGTAAAGAGCTTCAGTTGATCGGCCTCGCTGATACCGATGCCGTTGTCCTGAACGTAAAAATGGAGTACTTCGGAGACACCGGCCTGATCCCAGATGTTGCGGCTCACCTCTGCGGCAATCGTGATCGTCCCTCCCGATGGTGTATATTTGTGTGCGTTGCTGACCAGATTGGTCAGCACCTGAATCAGGCGGTTGCGGTCAGCATAAATATGCGGCAGCGGATCGGGTAGCTGCACGCTGACCATCTGGTGCTTGTCATCAATTTGTGCCTGCAGTGGACGCAGAGTCTCCTCCACCACATCACGGAAGTTGAGCGGGGCCATTTCCATATGCATGCGGTCGGTTTGCAGCTTGGTGACATCGTTAAGGTCACTCACCAGCGTAGTCATGCGCTCCACATTGGCACGGATGGTGTTCAAGAAGCCTTTTTGCTGATCGTTGAGCGGCCCGACCACGCCACCCAGCAGCAGATCAGCGAATCCCCTGATACTGGTCATCGGCGTGCGGAGTTCATGCGCCACAAAGCTGACGAATTCGCTGCGTGCTTCATTCGCTTCTTCCAGGCGGGCAAACAGGCTGGCATTGGCCAGCGCCGGGCTGGCATGCTCGGCCAGGCGGGAAACAAAGTCCAGATGCAGCAGCGTAAACGCATTCTTCTCCTGGCTCTCCAGCATGATCACGCCGCGGACTTCCCCGCCGGTGAACAGCGGCACGGCTAGCTGGCTGAGGG
>JALSTC010000728.1 GCA_026983935.1 Ardenticatenia bacterium | reverse complement strand
ATGATTGACATTGATCCCGAGGCTCTTGAACGCGCCCTGAGCACGATCAGCATGAGCGTGGAGAAGCTCCACAGTAAGGGCCGCCTCACCGACGAACAGAAGGCGCGTGCCACACAGATCGCCACGGCAACCGATCTTCAGGCAGCCGCCGACGCCGATCTGGTCATTGAAGCCGTCACCGAGAACTTTGACCTGAAGGAACAGATTTTCACCGAGCTGTGCACCATCGTCAGCCCGCATACCATCCTCGCCAGCAACACGTCCTCGATCTCACTGACGGCCCTGGCCGCCGTCACTGACAGGCCGCACAAAGTCATCGGTATGCACTTCATGAATCCCGTTCCTCTCATGCAACTGGTCGAGATCATTCGCGCACTGGATACCGACCAGGACACAGTAGATACCATCATGCAGCTCAGCCGCGACCTGGGGAAAACGCCGGTTGAAGCAGCCGACTACCCCGGCTTCATCAGTAACCGCATCCTTTGCCCGATGCTCAACGAAGCCGCCTACGCGCTGATGGAGGGCGTCGGTGACGTCGAGGCCATTGATACGGTGATGCGGCTGGGCATGAACCATCCCATGGGTCCGCTGATGCTGTCCGATTTCGTCGGGCTGGATGTGCTGCTGGCCGTGATGGATGTGCTCTGGGAGAACTACCACGACTCGAAGTATCGCGCCTGCCCCCTGCTGCGTAAAATGGTGGCAGCCGGCCATCTGGGCCGCAAGAGTGGGCGCGGCTTCTATTACTACGATGATTCAGGCCGCCCGACCGGCCCGGCCTATCCATAATCGAATCGCCCCCGCTAACCATGGGGACACGTGACGCTCCCCACGCCTGAAAGCGGGGGCTTCTGCCCCTGGTGCAGTAGATCGGAGCGGTACAGCATGACCCGGCGTCATCAATTGACTCTGACGGCAGATGAAACCCGGCTTCTGGCGCATATTCTGAACAACGGCAGCCCTGCTGAAGCCCGGCGGGCGCGTATCATCCAGCTCACCGCCGCAGGACTGCCGCAGTTCGCCATTGCCGCCGAGGTTGGCCTTTCGGAACGGCAGGTGCGCCGCTGGCAGCGTGCCTTCGAAAATAAACGCATGGCCATCTTCCGGGGTCGCCCGACAGCCGCGCCGGACTCCCCGCCTGCTGCAGAACAGAGGGAGCGTCCTCCCGTCCCTTCCGAATCGGAATCCGCACAGGTCGAAGTCATCCCGCCACCGCCCGGCGTGGAGGCCCCGCGCCGCAAACTGCGCCTTGCCAAAAAGCCCGGCGTTCTGCCGGATGACCCGATGAGCGAAGCCGGGCGTAAAATCCTGCATTTCCACTTCGAGCGGATGCTGCTGCATGAGCCGGGCAGCCGTCTTGGCGAAGACATCGAAGCCGTGCATGATATGCGGGTTGCCACACGCCGCATACGCAGCGCTTTCGACGCATTCCGCGCATTCTACAGGCCAAAGGCCATCCGCCCATTTTTGCTCGGCCTGCGGCGGACGGCCCGCCGTCTGGGAGCCGTGCGAGACATGGACGTCTTTCTGGAAAAGCTGGCGGCCTACCAGGCCTCCCTATCCCCTGAACAACGGGAGAGCCTGGAACCGCTGGTGGCCGCCTGCCAGAATCAGCGGGAGATTGACCGCGCCCGATTGATTGCCCACCTGGACAGCCGGGACTTTGCCATGTTCGTCGAGACATTCGCCGATTTCTTGAAAACGCCGGGGGCTGGCGCGCGGAAAGCCAGGCGGCGGCATGGCAGGCCGGTCGCTTATCAGGTGCGGCACGTCGCTCCCCGCCTGATCTATGAACGCTATGAGGCCGTCCGGGCCTATGAAACGCTGCTGGATGAGGCACCCATCGAGACGCTGCACGCGCTGCGCATCGAAGGGAAACGGCTGCGCTACATCCTGGAATTCTTTGTAGAGGTGCTGGGGCCAGAAGCAAAACCGGTCATCGAGGAGGCCAAAGCCCTGCAGGATCATCTCGGCAGTCTGAATGACGCCGAGGTCGCCGGGCGCTTTCTACAGGATTTCATCAGCCAGTACGAGCGATCTCAAATTGGCGTGCGCATTGCCGAACGGCGCAGCATCGAGGGCGTGATCCAGTACATGGCCTACCAGTTTGCGGAAAAGCACCGCCTGACGGCCACTTTTCCAGAAACCTGGGCGCACTTCAACCGCGCCGAGGTTCGCCGTGCACTGGCGCTGGCCGTCGCCGCACTGTAACCGCCCGCCACAGCCAGGTGATTCCCGCGCCAGCAAGCAGCGCTTCGACGGGATAGAGCGGCATATAGTAGCGCTGCCAGGCCAGCGGAACCGCCACCGCGATCATCAGCACTGTCAGCAACGCCCACAGCCCGATCACCAGCGCGATCGGATGCAGCGCCCGCATCTGCCAGATCAGGCAGACCATGCCCACCAGCGCCAGCAAGAAAACGCCAGCCCCAACCAGCGTCGTCAATGCGTTGACGCCGTACTGAATGCCCGTCCACGGGGAAGCCTGATAGGCCCGGATCGCGTCGGCGATATATGCGGCCCAGTCACTGACTTCATAATAAGCAGGGGGAGCAGTCGAAAGCTGCGTCAGCAAGCCCCCCAGCCGCCCCGGCACGTCCCGATAGACAGCATCTGGAAAAGCAGCCGCCTGATCAGCGACCAGGGCCTGCCGCAGTTGCAGGACTTCCAGCCCACGCCCCACGGGATCGCTCCACCATGCCGGATTCAGGGCCAGAAAAATGCCTCCCGCCAGCAGCACACTGCACAATCCCCAGACTGCCAACCGCCAACCGCGCACACGTGACCGCCCGAAGCCCAGAACAGCCAGTGCCATATAGGCCGCCAGCACCGGCACCAGCCCACTGTGTTTGCTGGCCATGGTCAGTCCGGCAGCCCCACCCAGCGCCAGCATCCCTGCCACATCGCGTCGCAACAGCCGGGAAGTGCGAACCAGACGCCTTCCCAACCATGCCGCCAGCAGCATCGTCAGCAGGCTGAAAAACAGAAGGCTTCCCTCCATCATCGCCCGCCGACCGTTGAGCAGCACCACCGGATTCAATGCCAGCAAGAAACTGGCCGGGTAGGCCATCCAGCGCCCGCCCCACAGCATCGCCAGCGCAAACATCAGCACCACGCTCAAGGCCGTCAGCAGGGCAGACGGCCAGCGGGCGACGAGCAGCAGCGCATCCGCCGGTTTGTGCCCATTGGCCACATTCCAGTCCCACCCTGCCCCCCACACCCATTGATCATTCAGGTCATCCACTGTAAAACCGGCCAGATGCCACGCCAGCCCGAACAGATATTTGGGCAGCGTGCCGTTCAGCAGACGTAAATGTTGCTCGGTCGCGTCAAGCGGTGGATCATGATACAGCACCCGCGATAGATCGCCCTGCAGGAACAGGGTGTGATAGTCACGGCTCATCATGATCTGCGTCGATTCATCGCCATGAAAAGGCACAGTCGCCGTCCCGACCAGCACATAGACCATCAGGGCGAATATCCACAGGATATCCGCCCCCGGTAACCATCTTTTGCCCGCCGTCGTCCCGGGCCAGAACCCGGCATACTTCATACCAGCACGACCAGCCGCTTGCTATGTCCCACACTGTCCCCCTCACTGACGTTAACGGCCTGAATCACACCGGCGCGGGGCGCTTTGAGTTCGTTCTGCATCTTCATCGACTCCAGAATGACCAGTGTCTGCCCGGCTTCAACTTCCTGCCCGGCTTTCACCGGAACCTTGACAATCAAGCCCGGCATGGGTGCACGGACGGCAATCTCGGCGTCATCGGGGATCAAGCCGCTGCTGGCCTTGGCAAGCCGCTGCTCACGTTCATCGAGCACCTTGACTTCATACAAAGCCCCCCAGAGCAGTACATCATAGAGGCCTTCGCGCTCCTGAACCAGCCCCTCATAGGAGGCATTGTCCACCAACAGCGAATACAGGGAGTGATCATCCAGCGCCGTGAAGTCCACATTGCGCACCTCACCATCCACCAGCACCTGGCCATCCGGCTGTATCTCGATGGTGTAGGATTTATCGTTCACCGTCGCTACATATTTCATATGCCGTCTCCCCGGCGATCAGCGGTGCAGGCGCTCCCAGCGCCCAAGCCACTTCCAGTTAGAAACATCCCGTTCATTCCGCTGCACGATCTGCGCGGCCTGCTGCCGATCGCGGTGCGCCACCAGCGTCGCCATGATCGCCGCCAGTTCTGATTGCAAAGCGTCTTCTTCCTGCTCCAGCTCAAACCGCTCTTCCACAAAAGCCGTGTCAAAATTGCCCGCCAGAAAGCGGTGGCTGTCCAGCAGCTTCTGGTGGAAAGGGATGTTGGTATTCACGCCCATGATGCGATACTCGCTCAAAGCGCGGCGCATCCGCAGCAGGGCCTCACCCCGAGTCTCCCCCCAGCAAACCAGCTTGGCCAGCATGCTGTCATAGTATGGCGTGACCTCGTAGCCATCATAGACCCCGCTGTCAATGCGGACACCCGGCCCCGTCGGCGTCAGGTTGGCCGTGATTCGTCCCACCGAGGGCAGAAAATTGTTGTAGGGGTCTTCCGCGTTGATGCGGCACTCGACCGCCCAGCCCTTCATGGCAATCGAGTCCTGAGTCGGCCCCATGCGCCGCCCGCGTGCGATTCGAATCTGCTCCTTGACCAGGTCCACGCCGGTGACCATTTCCGTCACGGGGTGTTCCACCTGAATGCGGGTGTTCATCTCCAGGAAGTAGAAATTCTTGTCCTTATCCACCAGGAACTCAACCGTCCCGGCATTGAGATAGCCAACGGCCTCAGCAGCACGCACGGCAACTGTCCCCATCCGCTGGCGCATATCCTCATCCACAAACACACTCGGCGATTCTTCCACCAGCTTCTGATGACGCCGCTGAATAGAACATTCGCGTTCACCGAGGTGGATGGTGTTGCCATGCGAGTCGGCCAGCACCTGAATCTCAATATGGCGCGCGCCTTCGATCAGCTTCTCCAGATAGACCGTGCCATCACCAAAAGCGGCCTCGGCCTCCCGGCGAGCCATTGCCAGCGCACCCGGCAAATCCGCCGGATCATGCACAATGCGGATGCCTTTGCCGCCGCCGCCCGCCGCTGCCTTGACCATCAGCGGGAAGCCAACTTCGTGCTCCGCCGCCGCGAGGATTTCGTCGTCGCTCAGCCCCGGCCTGGTGCCCGGCACCAGGGGCACGCCTGCCTCACGCATCATCTCACGCGCCGCGAGCTTGTCGCCCATCAGGCTGATGCTGCGTGGGCCGGGGCCGATGAAGATCACCCCTTCATCCAGGCACGCCTGGGCAAACTCCGCCCGCTCCGCCAGAAAGCCATAGCCGGGATGGATCGCGTCAACACCGGCCCGCTTCGCCACATCCAGGATTTTGCCGATGTTCAGGTAACTCTCCGTCGGACGCGCCCCGCCGATGAAGTACGCTTCATCGGCCTGACGGACATGCAGGCCAGCCCGGTCTGCTTCCGAATAGACGGCCACCGTCTCAATGCCAAGTTCGCGGCAGGCCTGAATCACCCGGATGGCAATTTCCCCCCGATTGGCGATCAGGATTTTTTTAATCAGTGTGGTTTCAACCATGTTCCTATCCTACTCGATCCCGCTCGGTCAGGAATTCCCCGGTCACGGCATGCACCTGATCCAGGTCGCCAGTCGGCAGTGCGGCCCGAATACGCATGACGTCCCCCTCAACCAGGGCCTGCAGGGCATCCCACAGCGCCGCCTGCTCCGCCGTTGGTGAGGGTTCCACCTGAACCTGCAAGTAGACAAAGGAAAGAAGGCGGTAAAAATCCCAGACCCATGCCACCTGCAAGCCATACGCCGGGAGATGCCCGACCCAGGCAGCCTCCCGCTCGTCTTCCCGCATTTTTTGCAGCAGCATATCCTCGAATGTCAGCAGGCTTTCGCCATCTGCCCGCTGCAGGGAGAGAGAGACCGCCAGCAGCTCACCTTTATCATCTGCATCGGAAGGCTGCGCAGTCTGGAAGCCGCGTCCGCAGCGCAAGCAGTTTGCCGCAGCCACAACATGCAGCGGCGCATACACTCTGAACAGCAGAACCCGTGTTTCCAGCTCAACCGGACGGGGGGAAACATCTGCCGCGGCCTCGGCCCCAACCACCTCGGCTCCTTCCCCCGCCGGGCCGGAGTCGCCCTGCTGCTCACTCGCCGGGGAAGCCACCGGCTCTGCTTCCTGGGTATGAAACTCTGCATCATACATTGGACTCACCTGCTCAACTACACACTTTGCTCTACAGAGGGATATTGCCGTGTTTCTTCGGAGGGTTGCTGTCACGTTTGTTGCGCAGCATCTCCAGCGCATTGATCAGGCGCGGGCGCGTATAACGCGGCTCGATCACATCATCAATGTAGCCCCGCGACGCAGCAACATAGGGATTGGCAAATCGCTCGCGGTATTCGGTCACCAGCTTCTCCCGGAGTGCATCCGGGTCATCCGCAGCAGCCAGATCACGCTTGAAAATGATGTTCACCGCGCCCTCCGGCCCCATAACGGCAAATTCCGCAGTCGGCCATGCCAGATTGAGATCGGAGCGGATGTGCTTGCTGTTCATCACGCAGTAAGCTCCGCCGTAGGCCTTGCGCGTAACGACGGTGATCTTGGGGACGGTCGCTTCGCAGTAAGCGTAAAGCAACTTGGCCCCTGCCCGGATGATGCCACCGTGCTCCTGCGCCACCCCTGGCATGAAGCCGGGTACATCCTCAAACGTTATGATCGGAATATTGAAGGCATCGCAAAAGCGGATGAAGCGGGCCGCTTTTTCGCTGGCATCAATATTCAGCACACCGGCCAGAACGGCAGGCTGGTTGGCAACAATGCCGATGCTGTGCCCGCCCAGCCGGGCAAACCCCACCACAATATTCTGGGCGTAGTGTTCGTGAATTTCAAAGAATCGTTTGTCATCCACAATCAGCCGGATCACATCTTTGATGTCATAGGGCTTATTGGGATTGTCCGGCACAATGGTGTCCAGCGCCGCTTCAGTCCGGAGCGGGTCATCTTTGGTCGGCACAAATGGCGGATCTTCCATATTGTTCTGGGGAATGTAACCCAGCAGCTCACGAATCAAAAAGAGGCAGTCCTCTTCCGAATCGGCGGCAACATGGCTCACGCCGCTGACGGCATTATGGGTCAGCGCCCCGCCCAACTCTTCCTTGGTAACCTCTTCACGGGTCACCTGCTTGATCACATCCGGGCCGGTCACAAACATATAGCTGGTATTCTTGACCATGAAGATGAAATCCGTCAGCGCCGGGCTGTAAACGGCCCCGCCTGCGCACGGCCCCATAATGGCACTGAGCTGTGGGATGACACCGCTGGCCAGCGTATTCCGCAGGAAAATATCGGCATAGCCCCCCAGGCTGACTACGCCCTCCTGAATACGTGCGCCGCCGCTGTCATTGATGCCGATGATCGGCGCGCCGTTCTTCATCGCCATTTCCATGATCTTGATGATCTTTTCGGCATGGACTTCCCCCAGACTGCCACCCAGCACCGTAAAGTCCTGAGAGAACACGTACACCAGCCGGCCATCAATAGTACCCCAACCGGTGACGACGCTGTCCCCGAGGAACTGCTTATCGGGTGCGTCCATACCAAACTCCCGCGAACGCTGTACAACGAAAGCGTCCAGCTCACGGAAGCTGCCGGGGTCAAGCAAAATGTCCAGCCGTTCACGCGCTGTGAGTTTACCGGCCTGATGCTGCCTGCGGACACGCTCCGGCCCGCCGCCCACGCGGCTC
>JALSTC010000727.1 GCA_026983935.1 Ardenticatenia bacterium | reverse complement strand
GGATGGCTCCTCCTTCCCGGTGGAAGTCCGCCTGACACAGCTAACCGTCCAGGGACAGGACCTGTTTATGGCCCTGGTGCGTGACGTGACCGAACGCGAGCAGATGCAGGCGAAGCTCAGACGCTACAGCGAGCAGCTCGAAGACCTGGTGCAGGAGCGCACGGAGCAGCTCCGCCAGACAATGGAGCAGCTTCAGGCCATCCTCAACAACAGCAGCGATGCCATCCTGCTGGCTTCGACCAGCGGCGACATCCTGGCAGCCAACCCGGCTTTCAGGCAACTGTTCGGTGGGCGGGTCAACAACGCGCTGGAGGAAATGCTGCACCTGCTGGCAACCCCGCAGCAGATCGAATCGATGAGTCTCGCCCTGTTCACCGTCTTGCAAGAGGGGCAGTCCGCCCGTTTTGAGGCCACCGTGGAAGCCGCAAACGGCGAGGTACTGGATGTTGACGTGATCCTGACGCCGGTGATGAATCTGGATGACAGCCTGGGCGGGCTGGTGCTCAGCCTGCGCGACGTCACAACGCTTAAAGAGATCGAACGCCTGAAGTCGCGTTTCGTAGAGGATGCCGCCCATGACCTCGCCAGCCCCATCACCACCCTGAAGATGCACCTCCACGCCCTGCGGAAAGCGCCGGAACATGCCGGGTACCACATCTCTGCACTGGAAACACAGGCCCAGCGGCTGGAACACCTGGTCAATGATCTGCGCACCCTTTCACAGATTGACAAGGGCCTGATTCAATTCACGATCAAGCCGGATGACCTGAACGCGCTGGTGGCCGCAGCCGTGGATGCGCAGCGGCCCCGTGCCGCGCAGCACGGGCAGACGCTGTCACTCCACACCCGCGCAGACCTGCCCCCCACCCTGCTCGACCGGGATAAATTCGACCGGGTGCTGGATAACCTGATCGGCAACGCCGTGAATTACACGCCGGACGGCGGGCAGATCACGGTCACCACCGACTGCGATGACACGTACGCCATCGTGCGCATCACGGACACCGGCATTGGCATTGACCGGGAAGACATCCCCCGCATTTTTGAGCGGTTCTTCCGCTCTGAGAGCGCCAGAATCCACACTGCCGACGGCACCGGTCTGGGGCTGTCCATTGTCAGGGAAATCGTGGATGCCCACCGGGGAGCGATTCATGTCGAAAGTGCGCCCGGCCAGGGCAGCACATTCACCGTGCGCGTGCCGCTGGCAGCCAACAGCGAATCCGGCCCGAATCAGACAAAGACACAGAGGATGTGACTGTGACGCTGGACGGACTGGTCATCAAGCAGCAAAGCGGTTTTTTCACCGTCGCCACCGACCAGGGAACCTACGTCTGCCAACTGCGCGGACGGCTCAAAGAAGAGGCTACCCGCAAAATTCGCAAAGGCGAGATGGAGCCGACCGATCTCTGTGCCATTGGCGATCGGGTGACCATCGAAGCGTTCGAGGATGGCACCGGTATCATAGACCGGGTGCACCCCCGCGAGCGGGTGCTCTCCCGCGCCGATCACACCGGCGGACGTTCCGCCACCACACAGGGGCGCGAGCAGGTGATCATCGCCAACCCCGATCAGGCCGTATTCGTTATGGCCGCCAGCCACCCCTCCCCCAATTCCCGCACCCTGGACAGACTGCTCGTC
>JALSTC010000726.1 GCA_026983935.1 Ardenticatenia bacterium | reverse complement strand
CGCCGCGGCCCTCAGACGGGATTTGTATATCTCTTCACAGGCGCGTATAGTAGGCGCAGAACATCACACCACCCCATCCCACCACAAATTGATATCGAGCCGCCATCACACCCCCCATCGCATTGACGACAGGTTGGCTCCTGCACGCATGGAGAAAGCCTCTCATGAAACGATTCTATTTGCTGAGCCTGATGCTCCTCCTGCTGGCTGCCTGCCAGCCAAACTTCGCCGTCGTCACCGTCACCCCGCCCGGACAGGAACCCGCCGCCATCAACACACCAGCACCGGCAGAAAACGCGGCAGCACCGCTGCCGGTTGAGCGCGGCGAATTCTTCGCCACGTCCGGGCAGTGTGCCGTCTGCCACACCCGGATGACAGACGAAGCCGGGAACGACGTCTCGCTGGACAGCCAGTGGCGCACAAGCATGATGGGCAACGCAGCCAGAGACCCCTACTGGCAGGCCGGCGTGCGCAATGAGATTCTGAGCAACCCCGACTATGCCGAGTTCATCCAGGACAAATGCGCGACCTGCCACATGCCCATGGCCCGTTTCACCCTGCATGAGCGCGAAGAAAACGCGCAGGTGCTCGATGATGGCCTTGCCGATGCAGATCATCCGCTGCACACGCTGGCCTACGACGGCGTTTCCTGCACCGTGTGCCACCAGATCGAAGGAGACACCCTGGGCACAGAAGAGAGCTTCAGCGGCCACTATCCCATTGACACCACGCGCCCGATGGGTGAACGGGCGGCCTACGGCCCCTTTGATGTCAGCGAGGCCAACCAGATCGTGATGCAGGGATCGTCGGGCTTCATCCCCACCCAGGCCGACTATGTGCGCGACTCCGAACTGTGCGGGGCATGTCACACGCTCTATACACCCACGCTGGACTACAACGGCGAGATCGTGGGCGAATTCGCGGAGCAGATGGTTTATCCGGAGTGGCTCAACAGTGCCTACCGCGACACGCAGTCCTGCGCGGACTGCCACATGCCGCCCGCAGAAGGAAGCGTCGTGCTCTCCATCACCGGCAGCGAGCCGCGCGAACCGTTCATGCAGCACATTTTCGTCGGTGCCAACTTCTACATGCCCGACCTGCTGCGCCGCCACCGGAATGAACTGGGCACAACCGGCGGGGATGATCAGTTCGATTTCACGATCGCGCAGGTGATGGATCAACTGCAAAACCACACGGCCACCCTCACCATTGACGACGTGCAGCGCGACGGCGATACGCTCATCGCCGACCTCACGATCACCAGCCAGACCGGGCACAAGCTCCCCACCAGCTACCCTGCCCGCCGCGTCTGGCTGCACGTCACCGTGACCGATTCAGCCGGGAACGTGGTCTTCGAATCGGGGGCCTTCAACGTGGATGGCTCCATCGTGGGCAACGACAATGACGCCGATCCCGCACGCTACGAGCCGCACTACACCGAGATCACCGCCCCGGACGAGGTGCAGATTTATGAGGCGGTCATGGGCGACGTCAGCGGACAGCCGACCACCACCCTGCTCTTCGGTGCGGGCTATCTGAAAGACAACCGCCTGCTGCCGGACGGCTTCGACAAAGACAGCGCCCATGAAGATTACGGCGTATGGGGGCTGGCAAGGAATGACACGGACTTTGTCGGTGG
>JALSTC010000725.1 GCA_026983935.1 Ardenticatenia bacterium | reverse complement strand
TGCCGTTACAGCAGCCGGAGGCCACCATGGCAGGGCGGAGCAAACATCAGCCCAGAGGACACCGTGCCGATGCACGGTCCCTGACGGAACTTCGTGATCTGCTGGGCAGCCAGCGGTTGCGAAGAGACCGCTTGATCGAGTACCTGCACAAGGTGCAGGATCGTTTCGGCCACATTCCCCAGCATCTGCAGGTGGCGCTGGCCCATGAACTTGGCCTGGGCGTTGCGGAGGTGCATGAAGTCGCAAGCTTCTACCATCACTTCGATCCGCTCAACGGTGACGATGATGCGCCTCCCCGCTATACGCTGCGGGTCTGCGACTCGCTTGCCTGTGCCCTGGCCGGAGCGGAAGCCCTGCTCAATGCGCTGAAGACTCTGGACATCAGCGGGGTGCGGGTGCTGCCCACGGCCTGTGTGGGTCGCTGTGCCCGGCCGCCGGTGGCGGTATTTGGCCAGAACCCGATCGAACAGGCCACCGTCGATCGAATTGTTCGGGTCATCGAGTCCGGAGATGACCGGGCGGCGGCGCTGCAACCGTCCATTGGTTATGGGGACTATCGCAGTCAGGGTGGATACCGCCTGTTGGAACGGCTGCATCAGGGAGAACTGAGCGGAGATGCGATTTTGGACGCCCTGCGCGCATCCGGTCTTCGCGGTCTGGGCGGCGCCGGGTTTCCCTCGGTGATGAAGTGGGAAGCGCTGATGCGTCAGCCTCCTCCCCATTATCTGGTCGTCAATATCGACGAAGGCGAACCGGGAACCTTCAAGGACCGCCATTTTCTGGAATCCGATCCGCACCGCTTTCTGGAAGGCGCGTTGATCGCTGCCCATGTGACCGGTTGTGACAAGATCTTTCTTTACCTGCGCGACGAATATGCCGCCTGCCGGCGAATGCTGGAGCGGGAACTGGAACGCCTGCAGGAGGATCCGCCGGTGCAGGGGCTGTTGCCCTTGATCGAGCTGAGACGAGGGGCGGGGGCCTATGTCTGTGGCGAGGAATCGGCCCTGCTCGAATCGCTGGAAGGCAAGCGCGGCATGCCCCGTCAGCGACCGCCCTATGTCACTGAATCCGGCCTGTTCGGCCATCCCACGCTGGTACACAATCTGGAAACCCTGCACTGGATCCGGGATACCGTGGAGGTCTTCCTCGAGGCGGAAGGTGGAACACGGCCAACCGGGTTGCGCAGCTACTCGGTATCCGGACGCGTACGGCGGCCGGGTGTTTACCGGGCACCGGCCGGCATCAGTGTCCGCGAGCTGATCGACGATTACTGTGGCGGCATGCAGCCAGGACACGAGTTTTACGGGTATTTTCCTGGAGGGGCTTCAGGCGGCATGTTGCCCGCCCGTCTGGGGCATCTGCCACTGGATTTCGGAACACTCGAGGAATACGGCTGTTTCATAGGGTCGGCGGCGGTGATCGTGTTTTCCCATCAAGATCGGGCAAAGGATCTGGCACTCAACGCGCTGCGTTTTTTCGAGCATGAGTCCTGTGGCCAATGCACGCCCTGCCGGGTGGGTACGGCCAAGGCGGTGGACTTGATGGCGCGTGAGCATTGGGATGTCGAAGCGCTGGAGGATCTGTGCCAGGTCATGGCCGATGCCTCCATTTGCGGCCTGGGACAGGCGGCCGCCAACCCA
>JALSTC010000724.1 GCA_026983935.1 Ardenticatenia bacterium | reverse complement strand
CCGATAACGCCGGTGGTTGGTAGCATCGCCATCAACGGCCCGGCAGAGTCGGCCACACCGGTCTACTGCTTCGGGGAGAGCATCGGGCTGGCCGAACCGGAGCTGACCACCGATGATAGCAGCGCACCCGGCATGTGCCTGCAGTGGATCTCGCTGACCAGCACACCGACGGACTACCAGGTCTTTGTGCATGTACTGGCCCAGGACGGCACGATTATCACGCAGGCCGATCATGGGCCAAAAGACGGGCGCTACCCGACCAGCGCATGGCAGCCGGGAGAAGTGATCCGGGAGTGCTTCGCGGTAGATGCGGCGGGCGTCCCGGCGGGCGACTGGCAGGTCGGGCTGGGGTTGTATAATCTGGACGACGGGCAGCGGCTGCCCGTCCGCATCTGTGAGGGGGACGCCCCGCTGGAGAACAACATCGTGATCGTCGCCCCTGATGCTGGCGGCGGGGAATAGCCCACCGCCGCCGGGGGAGTGTATGGCCGCCGGAATGATCGGTATTGTGTTAAAGAGGGGTCTTTACTGATGAGCTACGTCGCCGTTGAGGGAGTGATCGGGGTCGGCAAAACCACGCTGGCCCGCATGCTGCAGCCTGAACTCGGCGGGCAGTTGATGCTGGAAGTGTTCGAGGAAAACCCCTTCCTCAGCAGCTTCTACACCGACCGGGCACGCTATGCCTTCCAGACGCAGATTTTCTTCCTGCTGAGCCGCTACCGCCAGCAGCAGTCGCTGCGCATGGCCGCCCGTCCGCTGGTCAGCGATTATATCTTCGCCAAGGATGCCCTCTTTGCCCGGCTGAACCTGAGCGGGGATGAACTGGCGATGTATGAGCGGGTGCATGAGGCGCTGGCCGAGCAGGTGGAAACTCCCGATCTGATCGTCTTTCTGCGAGCCGACACCGACGTGTTGATGCGGCGCATCGCGCTGCGCGACCGGCCCTATGAGCGCAACATGGAACGCGACTACATAGACAGCCTGCGCCGCGCTTATGATGCCTTTTTCGCCGCTTACAGTGATGCCCCCGTATTGACGCTGGACGCCAATCGGCTGGACTTCGTCGCCAATGACGACGACCGCGCCGAGGCCATCAGCCGGATTCTGGCGGCGCTGGGCCGTGCGCCCCGCCAGGAAGCCCTGCCCGGCTTCAACGGCGTCACCACCATCGAGGCGGAGACAGCCGATACCCCGCCCGAAATCCCCCCACCGCCCGACCTCGCCAACGGCGAGCGCCGTCTGCGCGATTTTCAGGCCTTCCACCGCTGGCTGGATGAGGCCAAAGACTTCGACCAGGACCCGTTTTTCAATTTCATCCTGCTGCAGGAGGAAATCGGGGAGTTGGCACGGCTGCTCTCGATCAAATGGGGAGCCAAACGTGGCTACGGCGACCCGCCGCAGTTGCAGGATGTCGGCGCGGAGATGGCCGACGTGCTGGCCTACCTGCTCAAGATGGCGAACTATCTGGGCGTTGATCTGGAAGCCGCCTACCTGGAAAAGATGCGCATCAACCAGCACCGCAAATGGTAGGCCCGGCCCCGTTCACGGCTGGACGGCGACCAGAAAATCCTGCACGGCCCAACCGGCCTGCTGCGTGACGTCCTGCGGATCGCGCACCTGCCACCAGATGAAGCCGCCGCCTTCCTCCGGCCCGCCGATGATCTCGAACTGCGATCCTTCCGCCGCGATGAACAGCACCGGGAAACCCGTCCCCGGCCCCTGGCGAATGTTCAGCCCGGCCTGCCCGACATCGGTCACCGTGACCACCGCGCCGATGCTCAGATCGTCAGACACGCCCGGCGGTGGCACAGCCGCCGTATCCGGGGCGGGGCTGCCGACCGCACCAATGATGGCGGTTGGCGTCGCGGTGACGACAGGCGTCGGCGAAGGGACGAAAGGCGTCGCCGTGGGGCGCGGCGTGGAAGTGGACGTGATCACAATCACGACGGGGGTCTCCCCGCCCGGCGTGAACTGCCCGCCCAGCAGATTCAGGCCCATGAACAACAGCGCCGCGAAAAACGCCACCACCGCCAGCAGGATCAACAACGACCACCAGGGCAGGTACAGGCCGCTGTCGCGCCGCTCGCGGGCCGTCTTGCCGCGCCGCCTGCGCCTGGGACGGTCATCGTAACCGCCGTAAACCGGCGGGGGCGGCGCAGGGGGTACGGTGTATGCAGATTCGCCCGATGAGATCGGCGGCGATGGCGCGGTGACCGGCTGCGTCACGTCCGGCAGGCCCGCTGCTTCCACCGGCTCAATGCGGCGTGTCGGCATCTCATAGTCATCCATCTGCCGCGTGGGGTCCTGCTCCTGATCATCCGGGAGTTGTGGCCGGTCATGCTCGTTCATGATGCGGCTTCCTCACAATATACTCGCCTCAAGCCGACGGATAATGCCTTCTGCACCCCTAATCATACCAGCGGATGCAATTTTTGGGGCAGTCGGAAAACCGACCCGTCCAGCCTCAGAGGCGCAGTGTCCACGTTTCCGCCGCATAGATTTCCCGCCGCAGCGCTTCGGCACGCGCTGCTTCGGCAGACGTCGGCGGCTCCGGCGGGCCGATGTGCAGGGCAAACGTGCTGGCGAAAGCGGTTTTCAGCGCATCGGCGGCTTCGTCCCAGGTGACAGCGCGGCCCAGTACAGCCTCCAGCGTGGTCGCCCGCTGCCGCACGCGGACGCGGGCTTTCTCCCGCACGGCCTCATCCGGGAAGGCCAGCGTGTCACAGATGCGCGTGATGTCGCCCGTCAGGGGCAGGCTGCCGTGCTGCAGCACACCGTTGGCACGGCGCATCTGGGCACTGCCGATCAGCTTGCAGCCGTTGGCCGTGATCTCGTAGTCCGAGGGCACCTCAAAGCACACCGGCCCCTTTGCCCTTTCCGGGAGGCGATCAGCGCGTTTGTCCGCCTGTGCTCCCAGGCCGAGCTGCTGCAGTGCGCGCAGCAGCGCCGCGCTCAAACGCCGGTAGCTGGTCACGATATCACCTGCCACCAGCGGATGGTCGGCGGGCAGCGCCACGCTGTAGGTGATCTCGTCGGTGTGCAGGATGGCCCGCCCGCCGGTGGGCCGCCGCACCACATCCCAGCCGCGTGCCTGCAGCCGGGCCATATCCACATCGGCAGCGGGCTGCGCCTGCCCCAGCGACAGGCAGGGCGGATCCCAGGCATAGAGGCGCAGCGTGGGCGGCGCATTCCCCGCACTGACTTCCTCCAGAATCGCATGATCGAGGGCCATATTGTAGGCACCACTGCGCGGCGGCGTCACAATCAGCCGCCAGCGCTCGGATGTTCCGGTCATGCTGCACACCTCCTCACAGGCAAAAACGATTGTAGCGCATCCGGCGGTCTGTGTAATCATCGCATTTACAGGCCGAATGGCCTATACTTGACAGGGGGAAGCACGCAGGACAGGGCATCCCGGACAATGCGCCGACTATCAGGCGGAACAATTGCCCGGTCGGGATAACTATCGGTAAAATCGGGGGGCGGATTTGTACGGGAGCACAGCTCAGCATGGACGACCAATTTTCATCACAGTTTGACGAACCATCGGAGCCGACAGTACCGCACATGCCGGTTGTGCCGGGCGATGATCTCGACGCGCCAACGCAGGTAAGTGGTATCCCCCCCGTGCAGCCCCAGCCTTACAGCGGGACGGTTGCCTCGCCCTCTCCCTGGGGAACGGCTTACGACGCGCCGCCTGCCCCATCCTATCAAAGCGGTGTCCGGCAGCGTGACCGACGGCGACGGGTGCGGCGGCGACGCGGCGGCGACTGGGCATGGGTGGTGGTGGCGCTGGCCCTGTTCGGGGTGACGCTGGTCGTCAGCATGAGCGTGATCGTCATCCTGCGCAGCAGCCGCAGTGCATCTGCCGTCGAAGAAGCCGACGCCGGAATGACCTCGGCGGCAGCAACGGCGGTGGTCATCGTGCCGACTGCCGTACCCGATACGGGCCTGTTCAATCCCGGCGGTGGGCCGGGCAATGAACCGGAGACCAACGATCAGGGCCTGATCATCGAACCCTGGAACGGCACAGAGCGCTTCACCATCCTGGTGATGGGCTGGGATCGGCGGCCCGGCGACTCGACCAACGGCGCATACCGCACCGACACGATGATTCTGGTCAGCCTCGACCCGCACACCCGCAGCATCGGTATTTTGAGCATCCCCCGCGACCTGTACGTCAATATTCCCGGCTACAACCAGCTTCAGCGTGTGAACTCCGCCTATGTGCTGGGGGAGCTGCGTCAGCCAGGCTATGGGCCGCAGCTTGCCATGCAGACCGTCCAGTACAACCTGGGGATGCGAGTCAACGAATACCTGCTGGTGGACTTCAACACGTTCATCACGCTGGTGGACGCCATCGGCGGCATTGACGTGGACGTGCCCTACACCATCAACGACCCACAGTATCCCGACATGAACTATGGCTACGATCCCTTTTATATCACGGCAGGCCACCATCACCTGGACGGCGAGACGGCCCTGAAATACGCCCGCACACGCCACTCATCCAACGACTTCCGGCGCGCCGAACGACAGCAGCAGGTGCTTTTTGCCATCCGTGACCGGGTGCTGCAACTGGATATGCTGCCGCAGTTGATCCTGAACGCGCCCGCCATGTGGGCGGAAATCCAGTCCGGCGTACAGACCGGGCTGACACTGGATCAGATTCTGCGGCTGGTGTGGTATGCCAAAGACATCCCGGCAGAGAATATCCGCGCCGGGGTCATTGATGAACGCTATACGTCGTTCTATACCACGCCCAGCGGGTCGTCCGTGCTGATTCCGAACCGCAGGGCCATCGGGCCGCTGATGGTCGAAATCTTCGGGCCGGATTACAACCGCTAGCTCCGGGCAGCGCCGTTCTTTGCCTGCCGTTTAATGCCTGCCACTATTCTCAGGAGCCGCACGTCTATGTCTGCGTTGCAGGAACTCATCCAGATTCTCAGGCGTCGCCATCATCCGGTGGCGATGCCGTATTTAGTGCCCGGCCTGTGGGCGGACGCCAAAACACTGACTCCGCAGGCCGTCAATCCCTACGAATTCTACAGCCGCCGCCTGCAGGATATCCTGGACAGCTCCCCACAGCCGCTGGTGCAGGGCGAAACGGGCGGAGAGTGGTCACGCCGCGCATTGGTCTACAACCTGTTTCCGCGTGTGTCGGCGGCCTTTGACCATGCTGGAGAAGGTCGGCTGCGCATCGAGCCGCGCCCGGATGGCTGGCGCGACACCGGGACGCTGCTCAAGACGATCACGCTGCTGCCTTATATCCGCTCAATGGGCTTCAACACCGTCCATCTGCTGCCGATCACCGCGGTCGGGCAGGACGGCAAAAAAGGCACACTTGGCTCACCCTATGCCATCCGCAACCCCTATCTGCTGGACGACAACCTGGCCGAACCGGCGCTGGATGTCAGCGCGGAGCAGCTCTTTGCCGCCTTTGTGGAGGCGGCGCATCACCTGGGGATGCGCGTGGTGATGGAATTCGTGCTGCGCACCGGCTCCAAAGATGCCGACTGGGTGGGAGAACATCCTGAGTGGTTCTACTGGATTCGCGAGGATGTGCCGGATCGTGCGGCGGGCAGCCGCGATCCGCTGGCCTACGGCTCGCCGATCTTCGATCCGGGGACACTGGGCCATCTCAAGGCGAAGGTTGCGGCGGGCGATTTCCATGACCTGCCCGCGCCGCCGGAGACCTACCGCGCCATGTTCACAGAGCCGCCGCGCCCGGAGCATGTGACAATGGAAAACGGGCGCTGGGTGGGAACGCTGGATGACGGCACGCGCGTGCGCATCCCCGGCGCATTCGCTGACTGGCCGCCCGATGACACACAGCCGCCCTGGACGGACGTCACCTACCTGCGCATGTACGATCACCCCGATTTCAACTACATCGCCTACAACACACTGCGCATGTATGACGAACGGCTGGCCCGCCCGGAAAATGCTAACGCGCCGCTGTGGGATGCCGTCGCCGGCGTGATCCCGTACTACCAGCAGCGCTTCGGCATTGACGGCGTGATGCTGGATATGGGCCATGCACTGCCGATGCCGCTCAAGCGGCGCATGGTGGAAGAAGCCCGCCGCATTGACCCGGACTTTGCCTTCTGGGAGGAAAACTTCGCCATCTCCAGGGAAAGCCGCAGGGAAGGCTATAACGCGGTGGTGGGCTATATGGTCTTTGACCTGCACAGGCCAGAAGGGCTGCGCGGCTTCCTGAAGTATCTCTCAGAAGAACCTGTGCCGATCCCGTTCTTCGCCACGCCGGAGAATCACAACACGCCGCGCGCCGCCGCCCGCAACGGCAACGGACGTGTTTACAGCTACTACACGCTGCCACTGTGCATCGCCGTGCAGGGCATCCCCTTTGTGCACAGCGGCTTCGAGCTGGGCGAGACGCAGCCGATCAACACCGGGCTGGACTTCACGCCGGAGATGCTGGCGCAGTATCCGGCTGAAAAGCTGCCGCTCTTCAGCGAATATGCCTTTGACTGGACGCGCGAGGACAATCTGATTGAAGGCGTGCGCTATGCGCTGGAACTGCGCCGCCGCTATGAAGACCTCCTGACCGCCAACGACCCGGACACCTGGCACATCGGCAGTTCGAATAATCCGCACATCCTGGTTTTTGCCCGGCAGAACGGCAAAAAGGCGCTGTGCTTCATCGCCAATACTGACATGCACAGCCACCAGCGGGGGCAGGCGATATTCGGGGGCCAGCAGTTCCCGGCACACGGCCTGTGGGGCACGCCGGATACGCTGGCCGTTTTCCACGGCCTGAATATGCCGGTTGAACTCTCCCCCGGCTATGTGCTGGTGCTGGAAGGCAGCGAGCTGCCGTTGAACGGCTGCCAGGACTAGGAGACTTCTTCCAGCAGCAGTTCCAATTCAAGCTCATCGCGCAGCGGGATGCCGTGCTGCCCGACAAGCGGAATCTGCGGCTTCAAACGGCGCGACGCAGTCAGTGCGTCCCGGTGCAGCGCTGCCAGAACAAAGCCCCGCTTCTGATAGAAACGAAGGGCATTCAGATTATCGTTGGTGGTGATCAGCCACAGCCGCCTGCATCTGGCCTGCCGTGCGGCAGCTTCGACCGCCTCGATCAGCGCCGTCCCGATTCCCTCCCCTTCCTGCACGCTGTCCAGCGTGACGATCTCACATTCGCCGCCCGTTATGTGATACGTGATCAATCCGCGGGGTGTGCCCGCCTGCACAGCGCAAAAACCGGGCAGCCGGTCGGCCTGATGCAGGCGGCCCCGTGACACGACCTGCGGCGATCCCCAGCGCCTGGTCAGCAGGCGGGCCACCCAATCGTGATCGTCCCCGGTCAGCGGCCTGATCACAAACGGCTGCGAGGAAAGCTTTCGGTCACTCGTCATCCAGCGAAATCAGCCCTTTACGGATGGCATACTTCACCAGTTCGGTGCGCGTGTGCAAATTGAGTTTGCGCATGATGTTTTCCCGGTGGCGCTCCACTGTCTTCACGGAGATGTTCAGCCGGTTGGCGATGGCCTGATTGGTGCAGTCCTCGGCGATGTGAGTCAGTACCTCGCGCTCGCGCTCGGTCAGTCCGTCGTAGCTGTCTCGCTCCGTCCCGGCCTGCACCCGTGCCAGGTAATCTTCCACCAGTTCTTTGGCGATGTGCGGCTCCAGATAAACATTGCCCACCGCCACAACCCGAATCGCCTGCAGCAGATCCTCCGGCGCGGCCCGTTTGGGGACATAGCCGGACGCCCCCGCCTGGAGCATCTGGAAGAAATAATCCGGCCCTTCGTGAATGGTCAGCGCCAGCACGGCCACTTCTGGCTGTTCGGCCTTG
>JALSTC010000723.1 GCA_026983935.1 Ardenticatenia bacterium | reverse complement strand
GCAACGACGACCGCTCGTCGCGAAAACCTTTCCGTTGATCGGAATCCGATTTACAGCCCCAGACAGCGAGCGTATTGATAGCGCCATGAACACGCAACGCGGATTTACATTGGTCGAACTGATGATCACTCTTGCGATCGCCTCGATCCTCATCACGGTCGCAGTCCCGAGTTTCCGGACCCTGGTGCTGGACAACCGCCTCTCGACCCACGCCAACGATTTTATCGCTGATATCCAGCTCGCGCGCAGCGAGGCGATCAAGCGACAGCGCAATACCCAGATATGCGTCAGCACGACCTTTGCCAACAATCCGCCAACCTGCACCGGCGGAACGGACTGGACCGCGGGCTGGATCGTCTGGGTCGACATCGACCGTGACAACGCCGTGGACACCGGCGAAGTGCTTCAGGTCCACGAACCCTTCGACGGCAATGCCACGCTGACCAGCGCCGCCAAGACGAGCTTCCGTTACGACAGCATAGGTCTGGTGGACGGTGCCGACACGCTCACACTATGCGACGGCCGAAACGGCGAGCGGGGCCGGCAGATCACGATCTCGAACGCGGGGCGTCCCAGCGTAGCGGACTTCGTGTGCCCCTAGCCTGTACAGAAGCGAGGAGACGATCGATGAGGCAAACCTGCCATACCCGGACCCCCACCACCCGCCAGCAGGGCTTCACCCTGATGGAAGTGCTGATCGCCGTTGTAGTTCTGTCCATCGGCCTGCTCGGGCTTGCCGGCCTGCAGGCAGCTGGCCTGCGCAACAATCAGCATTCCTATTTCCGCAGCCAGTCGGTGCTAATCGCCAGCGACATCGCTGACCGCATGCGCGCCAACCTGCCCGCCGTCCTGAATGGCGCCTACGATCAGGGCGCAGGTGCCGCAGCGGCAGCCAAGGCCGCCTGCACTACCACCACCGGCTGCACCAGCGCCGACATGGCCAGCAACGACCTGGCCGAGTGGAACCAGGATATCGCCACACGCTTGCCGGCAGGTGAAGCCGTCGTCTGTCTCGACAGCACCCCCAACGACGGCACGGGAACGGCCAATGCCGCCTGCGATGGCGCCGGCACGCTCTACGCCATCAAGATCTGGTGGGATGACGACCGTTCCGGTAACACCACTCTGTTCGCCACGAGTTTCCAGCCATGAAATACATCAATCCCCAGGCACGGAATCAGGCCGGTCTGACACTGGTCGAGATCATGGTGGCCCTCACGCTCAGCCTTATCCTGCTGGGTGGCGTCATCCAGATCATGACGTCGAGCAAACAGACCTACCGGGTCGGCGACTCGGTGTCCAGAATGCAGGAAAACGCTCGCTTCGCCATGGAATTCCTGTCGCGGGACATCCGAATGGCAGGATTTTGGGGCTGTGGACAATTCTCGGGCACCAACAACCTGCTCAACCCCGGAGGTGCAAACTATGTCGACCTGCTTTCCAATGCAGGCGTCACCGGGGCCGACGGCGGCGGAACTGCACCAGACAGCATCACGTTGACGGGCGCCTACGACACGGGACTGGCCATTCTTCCCAATGGAGCGGGCAACTATGGACCGCTCGCCTCGTCGGATCTCAAGGTAGCGGCCGGCAACGACCTACAGCAGGGCGATATCGTGCTGGTCAGCGACTGCAACGGCGGAGACATCTTCCAGATCTCCAATGCCAACCCCGGCAATGGCACCATCGTCCACAACACCGGCAATGCCACCCAACCGGGTAACTTCAACGCCGGCGGCGGCTGCGGAGGAGGCAACGCGCATTGCCTGTCCAAGGTCTACCGCGGCGACGCCACACTGTACCGCCTGCGGCGCATCACCTACAGCATCGCGCCGGGAGGTAGCGGCGAACCGGCCCTGTTCCGCAACGACGGCGCCGCCAATCTGGAACTCGTGGACGGCGTCGAGAACATGCAGATTGTCTACGGTGAGGACACCGATGGCGATGGGGTCGCGAACTACTATGTCGATGCCGGCTCGGTGGGCAGCATGGACAATGTGGTGTCCGTGCGGGTGTCGCTGATGATCCGCAGTTACCGCGATAACCTGACGTCCGCGGCACAGTCCCTGACATACGCGGGCGCCGTATTCATGGCGCCAGACCGGCGGCTGCGCCAGGTCTATACCACCACTGTCGCTATCCGCAACTAGACGGGGGAACCACTCCATGTTGACTGACAGCCACCATCGATATCACCTTGCTGCACAGCAATCCGGCCTGGCCCTCGTGTTCAGCCTCATCTTCCTGCTGATCCTGACCATGATCGGCATCAGTTCCATGCGTGGTACGACGCTCGAGGAGAAGATGGCGGGCAACCTGAGAGACCGCATGATCGCCTTCCAGTCGGCTGAATCAGCGCTGCGGGACGGCGAGAATTTCGTGGCAAACGTCGTGTCTGCATCGGTTTTCAATGGCACCAACGGCCTTTTCGGACTAGCCGACGTGGAACCGGACTACACGCAGTCCGCCACCTGGACCGACAATGCCCTGTCGGCGGCCGCCAACACGGTACCGGGCACGCAAACAGCGCCGCGCTACATAGTCAAGCGCTTCGGCACCATCTCGGGCGGCAGGTCCGCCAAGAACATCGGAAACAACTACAAATCGCAGGTAGGAAGCAACGATGTTGCAGTGTTCCGCGTAACGGCCCGCGGCACCGGAAAGATGGTCGGCGCCGCCGGTACCGAGCCGACGGAAGTCATTCTGCGCACCTACTTTGGACGCATATTCTGAACCGGAAACACAACTCCTGCCGGCCCGGGCCGGACTGGACCAGCGAGGTCAACACGCCATGACCAACTCGACTCTCATGAAGACATTCGCCGCCTCCTCTGTCATCGCCGCAGGACTGGCGCTCGGAACGGGCGCACCCCTGGCCGCGCCTGGCACCCTGTCGGAGAGCCCCCTGTTCCTCTCCACTTCGGTGGAACCGAACGTCTATTTCATTCTCGACGACTCCGGCAGCATGGAGTGGGATCTCCTCGTGGCAGGCACGACCAGCGGTCTGCCCAATATCGGCGGCTGGTCCGGCAACTACTATATCCTGCCCACCCCCAACAACGGCCTGGACATCGACTTCATCAACTCGGGATGCACCCCCACCTGCTACCCCTATGTCACGCCCTCGGCCACTGCTGAACCCGGTGCCTGGCGGGCACGAAATTTCGAGTTCAACAGCCTCTATTACAACCCGGCGGTCACCTACTCGCCATGGCCCGGCGTCGACGCTTCCGGCAACCCCCTATACAACGATTCGACCCCCACCGCCGCCCCGGTCGACCCCAACGACCCCGGTGGCGCGACCCTGGACCTGACGTCGCCGATCAGCTTCTTCAACTATGCCCCCTCACAGGGCGGCTGGTTCGTCGACACCATCTTCCCCGCCGAGTACTACCTGTGGAGTGACACCAACGGCAACGGCATCGTGGATGCCACCGATGGCAACGTACAGGTGCGGATCACTCCTTCGACTTCCACCTACACCGTGAGCGCGACCCGTGCCGACTGCGTGGCCGCGCCAGTCTGCACCTACAACGAGGAAATCCAGAATTTCGCCAACTGGTTCACCTATCACCGCAAGCGCAAGTTCATTGCCAAGAGCGCATTGGGCACTGTGGTCAGCGACACGACCAACAAGCGCATGGGGCTGGATGTCTACAACAACGGCAACATCCGCGATGCGGCGAGCATGAGCGTTCAGAGCAACCAGGTGAGCCTGTTGCAGTCCATCTATGGACAGAACATACGCTGCGACAGCGTCATCTGCTTCGGCACGCCGGCGCGCAGGGCGCTGCAACGAGTCGGCGATCTGTTCCGCTCCGGCAGCTCGCCCATCCTTCCGGCGAGCCAGGGCGGCACCTGCCAGCAGAACTTCGATGTCGTGATCACGGACGGCTACTGGAACGGCGGCAACCCTGGTGTGGGCAACACCGACGGCGACGACAACACCGCCTTCGACGGCCCGCCCTATGCCGATGGCAACGCCAACACGCTGGCCGACGTCGCCATGGAATACTACGAGAATGACCTGAAAACCTCACTGGCGGACCAGGTGCCCAAGATCGGCGGCATCGATGAGGCCCAGCATCAGCACCTCGTCACCTTCGGTGTGGCGCTGGGCATCACCGGCACTCTGGATCCTGGAGTCAGCGACCCGACCAGTGCCGGATTCAACTGGCCCAACCCCATCCCCACGCAGGATGGCAGACGGATAGACGATCTCTGGCACGCGGCCTACAACTCTCGCGGCCTGTTCCTCAATGCGCAGGATCCGCAGCAGCTAACGCTGGGCCTGCAGGCGGCGCTCTCCGCCATCGCCAGCCGCACCGGTTCGGCATCCGCGGTGGCGCTCAATTCGACCTCGCTCAACACCAATTCGGTGCTGTACTTCGCACGTTTCAGCAGCGACAAGTGGGAAGGCGATCTGCAGTCCGTGGATCTCGATCCGGTCACAGGTGCCATTCAGCCAACCATAAATTGGAGCGCCGCAAATGCGCTGGATTCGCGGGATCTGCTGACGACCCCGCGCACCATCCTGTCCTATGACGGGACGGACGGCATTCCCTTCCAGTGGAGCGCCCTCACGGCCGCCCAGCAGGCCGACCTGCGCACCGACCCGACAGGAAGCACGGACACTCCGGCATCCGGCCTGGCGCGAATGGACTTCCTGCGCGGTGATCGCGGTTGCGAAATCAACAGTACCATGTCGTGCAGCTACACCGACGGCACCAACACCTTCACCAGCAAGTCGCTGCGGACCCGCGGCAGCAGGCTGGGTGACATCGTCCATTCAGACCCGGTCTATGTCGGTCCGCCGCGTGGAAACTGGCCAGATACCGCCCCCTTCCCGACCAGTGCTGGTCAGACCTATTCGGACTTCGTGGCCAGCCAAAAAAACCGCGCCGGCGTGGTCTACGTTGGGTCGAACGATGGCATGCTGCACGGCTTCAGCGAAACCAATGGCCAGGAAGTCATGGCCTATATCCCCAGCATGCTGTTCTCCACTTCCGCCACCGGTGGCCTGCACTATCTTACCGACCCGGCGTACACACATCGATACTATGTCGACGCGCCGCCGACGGTCACCGACGCCTATGTGAAGACCACGGTGAGCGGCAGCCGCGCCTGGCGGACCATCCTTCTCGGCGGCCTGCGGGCCGGCGGCCGTGGCATGTATGCGCTCGACGTCACCTCTCCGATCTATTCCGAGAGCGGCAGCGACCCGCAGGACAAGGTGCTGTGGGAATTCACCCACCCGGATCTCGGCTACACCTTCAGCCAGGCCTCCATCGTGCTGATGAACAACGGCAAGTGGGCGGCCATCTTCGGCAATGGCTACAACGATACCGGCAGCGGCGAAGCCAAGCTGTTCATCCTGTTCCTGGAAGACGGTCTGGACGGTACCTGGAGCGCCACCGACTACGTGGTGATCTCTACCCAGACAGGCTCACCCGCCAACCGCAACGGCCTCTCCACCCCGGCGGTCATCGACAGCGACGGCAATGGCACGGCCGACCGCGTATACGCCGGTGACCTGCAGGGTGATCTGTGGGTCTTCGATCTGTCATCCTCCAACTCCAACGCCTGGGATGTCGCCACCAAGTCAGGGACCACGCCGGTCCCGCTGTTCGACGGCTCACCCAGCCAGCCCATCACCACGGTGCCCATGGTGGTCGACAACACAGCGGTGCCGACCAGCGCCACAAATTCCCCCAACGAGCTGGTCCTGTTCGGCACCGGCCAGTACCTCACGACGTCCGATATCTCCAGCACCACCGTGCAGGCCTTCTACGGCGTGTGGAACAAGGGTTCGGGCAATGTCACCGTGAGTGACCTGGTGACCCAGACGCTGTCCGCCTCGGCGACCAGCCCGGACTTCCGGCTGGTAACCAACAACCCGGTGGACTACACCGGCACCGACCTAGGCTGGCGCATCGAGTTCAGTGATATCGCCGGCGAGCGCGTGGTGACGGATCCTGTGGTACGCGACGACCTGGTGTTCTTCAATACCACAGTGCCGAACTCCAGCCCCTGCACGGGCGGCGGCACCGGCTACCTCATGTCCATCAACTGGCTGGACGGCAATTCGCCGTCCGAACCCGCCTTCGACATCAATGGCGACAACCGGGTGGACAGCCTGGACATGGTCAGCGACGGCAGCAACATGGTCACGGCAGGCGGCAGGCGCTTCAACGGCGGCCTGCCGACCAGTCCCGTCATCATGGGCAACCGTCGCTATGTATCCGGGTCGGACACCGGATCGGCTTCCGGCACCTTCAACGACCAGTTGGTCGACCGCAAGGGCCAGAAGACCGGCCGCCTGTCCTGGGAAGAGCTGAAACTGTGAACCAGGGCAATTCGCCCGTCGATCCGAAACAGGAGAAGGAACCATGTTTACCATAATCCGCCTGATGTTCCTGGCAACGCTGATGACAAGCCTGCCGGCGCACGCCGACAGGCTGCCGGAGCACTTCCCCCGTGCCTTCATGCACAGCGGCGTTATCAACGGCATCGATCCGCGCTCCGGCCTGATCAATATCGGAGACATCGAACTGTATCTCACGCCCAATACCACGATCCGGGACAAGACGGGCGGGCGGCTGCTGCAGGGCTCGCTGAAGCCCGGCAAGCGGGTGGGATGCAACTACAGCCATGACGCCGAGGGCAGGACCGTGATCGACGAACTGTGGCTGCTGCCTAAAAAGGCCCTTCCGCTCGGCCTGCCGGGCCGCTGACGGCCCTGACGGAACACGGAGTCCATGACGAGGAAGACCGATATGAACAACAGATTCGAAGCCGGATTCAACCTGATCGAGATGCTCATCGTGGTGGTGATCATCTCGATACTCGCCACAATCGCATATCCCTCCTACCAGAACCAGGTACGCAAGACCAAGCGTGCGGACTGCGAAGGCGCATTGCTGCAACTGGCCAACTCCATGGAGCGGGACTACACCCAGAACGGCGCCTACCGGGATCTCGTCACCCTGAACCTGTTCCCGTCACAGTGCCCGATCGATGGCAACGCCACGCCGACCTACAACCTGTCGGTCGCCACGGCGAACGCCGGATCGACCTATACGCTGACCGCGACGCCCGTCGCCGGCGGCTCGCAGGCCGGCGACACCTGTGGCACGCTCACCCTGACGCAGGCTGGTGTCAAGGGCGTCAGCGGGGGCACCGTGGCGGATTGCTGGTGACAGCCGACAGGCTCAGGAGGTCGAGCCGCCGAAACGCAGCGCGTTGGGCAGTGAGAATGTGACGTTCTCGGGGCGACCCGCCATTTCCTCCACGGCGTCCGCGCCCCAGGACCGGAGCCGTTCCAGTACACCGTCGACCAGCACAGCAGGCGCTGAAGCACCGGCCGTCACACCGACGGCCGTACACCCATCGAACCAGTCCTGCTGCAGATCTGCCGCATCATCGATCAAATAGGCCGGCACCCCCTGTTGGCGGGCCAGCTCATGCAGGCGATTGGAGTTGGAGCTGTTCGGTGAACCCACGACCAGACAGACCTCGACCCGGCGGGCCAGGTCCCGCACTGCATCCTGGCGGTTCTGGGTGGCATAACAGATGTCTGCGCGAGGCGGACCCTCGATGGCCGGGAAACGCGCACGCAGGGCCTGCACCACCCGCTCCGTGTCGTCGATGGACAGCGTCGTCTGGGTCACGTAGCTGAGGTTTTCAGGCCTGGCGACATGAAGTGATTCCACGTCCTCCGGCCGTTCCACCAGATAGATCTCCCCGCCCGCCGAGCGGTCGTACTGCCCCATGGTGCCTTCCACCTCGGGGTGGCCGGCGTGGCCGATGAGCACGCACTCGCGGCCCTCGCGGCT
>JALSTC010000722.1 GCA_026983935.1 Ardenticatenia bacterium | reverse complement strand
GGTTTTCCCTTACTATGTCAGCGCCCTGGAATGGTGGGACGCCGATCACTGGCTGGCCTGGCCGACCGCCGGTTCCCCGGCCATCTATCCGATCGACGGACAGGGCGAGCCGCTGCGCCTGAACGGGGAAGGGGTCTATTCCGTGCAGCCGGGCGGCTATTATGGGCTGCGTCTGGCCCCCGATGATGGCGAGTGGCCGGTGGTGGAGCTGGTCAATTTGCTGGGCGATGAGACGGCACAGCCGCTGTTTGTGGCGCAGCCTTACTTTGGCGGGACGTACTGGTCGCCGGGCGGGGCGCTGCTGGCTTATATCGGGCATGGCGAGCGCGACGAGTCGCTGGGGCTGTACGGCGCGGAGCTGTATGCCATCCGGCCAGGGGCTGCACAGGCCACGCGCCTGACTGATCTCACGGCGGCTTATGGCGCGGTGCGCATCGCCGGGGAGCAGGAAGAGGGCGCGGTGAGCTGGTCGCCGGATGGGCGCTACCTGGCCTTCTGGGTGATGGAGATCATCGGGCCGGATGTGGTGGCCAATGTCGGCCATGCGGTGATCCATGTGCTGGATACGGCGACAGGACAGGTCACGGCCTACTGCGGCTTTGCCACCGACCAGCACACGCCCAACCCGCCGGGGCTGGTCTGGTCGCCGGACAGCCGTTTTGTGGCCTTTGGCGTGGATGTGCCGCAGGACGGACGCGGGGCGCTGCTGCTGGCGCTGGACATCACCAGCGGGGATTACACCGAGGTCACCGAAGGCATGTACGCCGCTTACGGCTCCTATGATCCGGTCATGTGGGGGACGCGGTAGGGCCGTCTGCTCGCCGGCGGATGGAACCACAGACGCCGGGGTCGGCGTGCCCCGGCGTCCTTCCTTGCTTCTCCTCCTTTTGAAGAAAAGCATGGCCGTGATGAAGACGAATGTCAGTCTACGGTTTTGCGTGCCGCTTCAATGGCGGTCTTGAATACGGCCAGATCATCGAAGGGGCCGTCATCTTCATCAACGATGCCGATGCTTAGCTTCAAACTGCTGGCTTCCATCGCTTCGCGTGCTTTTTCGCGATCCTTCAGGGGATAAAAGTACTCCATGGATTGGCGGATGCGCACTTCGATGCGCTCACGTATCTGAGGAATGCGTGCTTTTTCGGACAGGATGACAAACTTATTCTGCTCCAGATGGCCGACGAAGCTCTGATCGCCGCCGACCTCGCGCACGGCGTTGTTGATCATCAGGCTGACCGCCCGCAGCACATCGTCCGAGGCAACGAAGCCATAGCGCTCGCGGAAGCCTTCCAGCCCCAGAATGGCGACGGACAGCACCCCCCAGTCATCCTCATAGAGGAGCTTGTTCAACCGCTCATCGACCAGCGTCCCTTCCGGCAGCCCGGTTACCGGATTGACCAGCGGCTGCTGGCTCACCCGCTGCAGGGCGTTGCGGATGCGCAGCCGCAGCTCCTGGATATCGAACGGCTTGGTGATGTAATCCACCACGCCCAGCTCCAGGCCCTGCAGTTTGTCCACGCGGTCGCGTTTTTCTGTGAGGAAGATGATAGGGATGTCCTGTGTGCGGCGGTTGCTGCGCAGACGGCGGCAAACTTCGTAGCCGTCAATATCGGGCAGCCGGATGTCCAGCACGATCAGATCAGGTGTGAGGTCGC
>JALSTC010000721.1 GCA_026983935.1 Ardenticatenia bacterium | reverse complement strand
CACCATGCCCGCCGGAGACGCTGATGCCGCCCTGTACCGCTGCTGGCAGCGGCGCGAATGCCGGACGTTCGATGCGGGCCACGGTGTGCCGCACCATGACCGTCTGGCGTGCCCAGGGCTTGAAGCCCAGGGCCTCCAGCAGGCCGCCCAGCCAGCGCTGATACCCCCGCACGCAGCAGTACACGGGCGTTTTCGCTGCGCCCGGCAGCATGGCCAGCGCGGCGATCACCATACCGCGTGCCAGCGCCGGATCATCCGGCGGCAGGTAGGGCCGCAGGAAAATGCCCCGGCTGCCCGTTCGGACGGCCAGATAGCCTGCTGCTCTGCCATCCTGCATCTGGATCAGACCGTCGGGCGCAGGCAGCGGATCGGCCTGCTGAGCCAGTGCGGGCACGAGCCGGTCGTGCAGGCGTCGGATGGCTGGCAGGTCATCGGCTGTCGCCTGACGCGGCACGACGATCTGCGAGGTGTCTGGCGGCGGGGCCGGGTCACGCCGCCAGATGTCCTGCTGCGCGTAGGAGGCATAACCGGCCTGACACAGCGTCTCAAAGACGATGCTGTTTTCGTTGACCTCGGCATGGATCGTATGCGCGCCGCGCTGCCCCGCCACCGCGGCCAGGGCGTCCAGCAGGTGAAACCAGGCCGCTTCCAGCGTATCATCGTAGCCGTTGGTCAGGGTGGGGGAGACGAACACGATGTGGGCGTGCGTATCACCTGCGCTGTGGCGCATCTGGCCGATGATCGGGGTGCCATTGTACCGCACGACCAGCGTTGGCGCGCCCAGGTCAACCAGTGGCAGGCGTGACAGGGCCGCGTCCTCAATGGTATGCAGACCACGCACCAGATAGCTTTCGCTGTCCAGGCTGATACCCTGCGACTTCAGACGCTGCACCAGCGGCAGGTCACGCAGGAGGAACGTCCGCGCTTCGGCCCCGGAATCAAGCAAACTTATCCCTCAGATGCTTATACCCGACTGCAAAATGGCAGGGGTATGGTGTACTTTCATTTTCAAATTGTACATGGCGGGGGCACAGTTGACAATGGCGGGTCGGCGATTTTAATATCGTTCCGATATATCAGGCCTGCCGTGCCCGGTGCAGTGTCCAGAGCGCCCCCAGTCGATCTTCCAGCCGCGCCGCAAGCTGCTCCGGCTTGTCGGTCGTTACGTCATCGTGGTTGTCGAAGATCACATACGGCACGCGGATGCCCTTCACCGTGAGCCACTGCGGGTCGGCGCTGCTGAACGCTTTGAAGTCGTCTTCCTTGTAGAGCCGTTCCAGCTTTTCATCTTCCAGCGCGTGATGCAGGATGCTGTCCGGGCGGTTCGGGTCAAAGCGCCGCCGATTCTTGCGCAGCGATTCCTCAAAGCTCACGTCAATATAGAGCACGCCGGCCCGCCGCAGAATTGCCTCGGAGAGATGCGGGAAGGCCTCCCGGTAGCCGCCGTGCACCGTCCCCCGCGAGAATTCGATGATGACGGTGTTCGTGTCGTGATAATCGGGCCGGTCGCGAGTGAGTTTGGCGTATTCCAGACTGATGCGTTCGATCAGCACATGCCACAGGATGGGGTCTTTGAAGTAATAACCCGGTGTGGAGTGCAGCCGTTCTCTGCCCAGCCGCTCCAGGATGTCATCTTCCTCAAACCATGTCCACAGCATGGGGAAATCGTCAATCTCCCGAAAGGGGCCGATGTGAAAGCGGCGGATGCGCTCATCCGGCGGCACATGCTTGAGAAAATCAATGATTTCACTCTTCCCGGCGGCGGGCCGCGCGATCAGGATCAGCGCGTCAAAGGCGTTTGCGGGCATTCAGGGTCTCCCTTTGCAAACAGGCGGATAGCACAGGATCATCACGGCTGTGTTGTTTTGTGTCGGTGTCCACCGGATTGTAACACAGACTCCGCCGGATCATACCCGCTTGACGCCGCCCCCGCCCTGCGCCACACTATGCCCATGACTCCGCTGCTGCTGACCACCATCCTGCAGATCGTCGTCGGGCTGGCTGCACCGCTGCTGCTGGCCCGCTTCACCCACCGCCGGTGGGCTGTGCCCTATGCGCTGCTCGCACCGGGCGTGATCGTGGCGCTGGTCGTACAGATCGCGGGCGTGCTGCTGGGGGCGCTGCTGGGCGGTGGCGCGGCGCTGCTCGCTGCCAGCAGCGGCAGCGGAGGTGCGCCTTCGTTCGTCTTCGTCGGCGTGCTGGGCCTGCTGAGCGGCTTCCTGATCGCGGGCGCGCTTGCGGCGGCGCTGGTCTGGCTGGCCCCCGGCGCGGCGACCGTCCCCCAGATGGCCATGATCGGCGTCGGCTACGGCGGGGCGGAGGTCATGCTGCGGGCGGTGCTGGCTGCCCTGCTGCTGATCGCCAACCTGCGCCTGATCGAGACGCCCCCGGCCCGCTGGAACCTGCCGCCGGAGGAAGTTGCCGCCCGGCAGGCCGATCTGGACGCTTACTTCGCCCGCGATCCGGTGGAGCCGCTGCTGGAAGCGGGCGTGGCGCTGGCCAGGCTGGCGCTGGGCCTGGCGCTGACTCTGCTCGTCGGGCGCATGTTCCTGACGGGGGAAGTCGGCTGGTTCTTTGGGGCGGCGCTGTGGGGCGCGGTGGCGACCGCCGGGCAGGCGCTTTTTTCGCGCGGCGGGTTGTTCCCGTCGGCAGTGTGGTGGGCCTTTGCGGGCGCGGTCAGCCTGATCATCCTCTTCTGGAGGGGCGGGAAGTGAGATAAAGAAGCAGTGAGCGGCGAGCGACAGGCGAAAGAATCTGCCCCGTCCGCTTCCCACTGGAATCGCCCCAGCCGCCAGCCCATGAGCGCGGGCATGCGCTGTGCCAACGCAACCCCGGAATCCCAAAAATCATCTGCGTGAATCCGCCCCTGATCGGCGTCATCCGTGTACTGGCTTTTCTTTCCCCCCCCCACGTTTTGGGGTATGCGGGCCGCTCCCCGGCGGGGTATAACATCACGGCCTGATGATTGGGGATTGGGAAGGGATGCAGGCATGATCAAAACGATGAATCTGACCCGGCGCTTCGGCCCGACCGTTGCCGTGGACGGGCTGACGCTGGACATCCCCAGCGGGGAGGTATTCGGCTTCCTCGGCCCGAACGGCGCGGGCAAGACCACGACCGTGCGCATGCTCAGCGCCCTGATCGCGCCGACGGACGGCACGGCGGTCGTCAACGGCCATGATGTGATCCGCGAGCCAATGGCCGTGCGCCGCACCGTCGGCGTGCTGACCGAGACGCCCGGCATGTATGACCGCCTCAGCGCAGAATACAACCTGCTGGTCTATGCCCGCCTCTATGAGGTGGACGATCCGGCCCGGCAGGTGCAGAAGTACCTCTCCATGCTGGGCCTGTGGGAGCGGCGCAGAGAGCCGGTCGGCGGCTTCTCCAAGGGCATGAAGCAGAAGCTCGCCATCGCGCGGGCGCTGATCCATGAGCCGCAGACTGTTTTTCTGGACGAACCGACTGCCGCGCTGGACCCGGTCGCGGCCCGCACCGTGCGCGAATTCATTGAGGCGCTCAAAACCGAGGGCCGCACAATCTTCCTGACCACGCACAATCTGGACGAAGCCGAACGGCTCTGCGACCGCATCGGCCTGATCCGCACGCACCTGATCGCGCTGGATACCCCCGATGCCCTGCGCCGCCGTTTGTTCGGGCAGCATGTGCGCCTGCGCATCGCCAACGTGAGTGACGCCCACCGGCAGACCGCTGCCGCGCTGCCTTTTGTGCAGGGGGCACGCCTGGAAGATGGCGTGCTGCTGGTTGACCTGAAAGACCCGGAAGCCAACAATCCGGCCCTGATCGCGGCGCTGGTGGAGGCCGGGGCGCGGATTCAGTACGTGCAGCCCGTGGAGGCCAGCCTGGAAGATGTCTATATGCGGCTGGTTGGCGCTGCAGGGGGCGGGGAGGTGCAGGCATGAACAAGATTATCACGCTGGTGCAGAAGGAATGGGCGGATGTCTTCCGCCATCGCTATGTGCTGTTTATGGTGTTGTTTATGCCGGTGCTGCTGACCGTGATCCCGGTGATTGTGCTCGGCCTGGGGGCCAGCCCGGACATCATTACCGGGATGCCCGATCAGGTGCCCCCGGCGGTGCTGGAGCGGCCCCCCTACAACACCCTCACGACGGAAGAGGCGATGCAGGCTTTCATCGGCCAGCAGTTCAACCTGTTTTTCCTGATCGTCCCGCTGGCGATCCCGATGACCATTGCCACCTACAGCATCGTTGGCGAGAAGCGCGAGCGCAGCCTGGAGCCGCTGCTGGCGACTCCGATCAGCACGGCGCAGCTTCTGGCGGCCAAGAGCATCGCTGCCGCCGCGCCGGGGGCGATCGGGGTGTGGCTGAGCGCGGCGATCTATGCCGTGGCGCTGCAGTTCATCGTGCCGAGCGCCACCGTGCGGGAGATTCTGCTTTCTGCGCCGTTTCTGGTGAGTGTGCTGATCATCGCGCCGCTGCTGACCGTGCTGGCGACGACGGTCGGCCTGAGCATCAGCAGCCGGGTCAACGATCCCCGTGTGGCGGAGCAGCTTGGCATGGTGGTGATCGTGCCCGTGCTGGCCCTGATCTTCGGGCAGATTGCGGGCGTGGTCATCTTCGATGTGACGGTGAGCCTGATCTTCGCCGCGATTCTGGCCGTGGTGGATGTGGGGCTGCTGGCGCTGGCCGTGCGCCTCTTTTCGCGGGAGACGATTCTCACGCGCTGGAAGTAGGGGCGTGTGCTGGCTCGCCCAGCATCTCCCGGTAGACGGCCACCGTCCGCGCGGCGATTTGCGCCTGTGTGTAGTTTTCGAGCACCCGTGCCCGCCCTTTTTGCGCCAGCTCCTGCCGCAGGTCGTCATCCATGAGCAGACGGCGCACGGCATTGGCCAGCGCCGTCACGTCGCCCTCCGGCACGATCAACCCCGCATCGCCGATCACGTCCGGGATTGCGCCGCTGTCGGAGCCGACGGGCACGGTTCCGCAGGCCATCGCCTCGATCAACACGCGCCCGAACTGTTCTTTCCAGTTGGGCCGGGTCAGCGAGGGCACCAGCAGGATGTCAAGCTGGCGGTAGAAAGCGGGCATCTGCACGCTGGGGAGCTGCCCCAAGAAGGTCACGTGATCGCACAGGCCCAGCCTTTCACATTGGCGTTCCAGGATGGGGCGCTCCGGCCCGCCGCCGACGATGTCCAGCCGCCAGTTCAGCAGGCCGTCATCCTTCAGCGCTGCTGCCGCTTCCAGCAGCAGGTCGATCCCTTTTTCCGGCACGAGCCGCCCGACATAGCCCAGCGTGCGCATCCGCCCGGCGATGGGCCGGGTCGGTGGGCGGAAGAGATCGGTATCCACCCCGAACTGCGGGATCACGCTCAGCGGCCCTTCGTAGCCTTTGGCCCGCCAGACTGCCGCCGCGCTTTCTGTCCCGACAATGGCGTGATCCACGTGGTGCAGCACCCACCATTCGCCCAGCCGGAAGGGCAGGGGATAGGTGCGGCGGATGTTCTGCCAGCTAAAAAACAGCGCTTTCGCGCCTGCCTGCCGCGCCAGATGCAGGGCCTGCCATGTCGCCAGGTTGTACGGCTCTTCGTCAATGTGCACGATATCCGGCGCGGGGTCAAACCAGCGCTTGAGGCCGGGGTAGTAGTGCAGGTGGTAGTGGCTGTTGAAGCGGATCGGGTTCACGACCAGCCGGTAGCCCTCGGTGTAGGCGCGTTCCAGCGGGGTTTCGCCGCGTTCGTCGCGCCAGGAAGGCGGCACGACGACGGTCAGGTCTATCCCCAGCCGGGCGATTTCCTCCAGCTTGCGCTGGTACATGCCGACGATGCATGCCTTCGAGAGCATCAGCACCCGCAATTCAAACCTCCTTGCCGCACGAACGCTGTTGCGCAAGTATACCGCCAACCGGTCATTTTGTTGACCGTCAAATGATCGGCGCGGCTGGTGGACGCCGCCGGGGCGGCTGTAGTAAGCTTGGCACGGGGATTTCAGGGGGCACGTGACATGAGGAGACCATTATGAGAATCCGTCTCATAGCAGGAGTCGCGCTGCTGCTGGTGGCTTTCTGGCTGCGCACAGCGGCGCTCGATTCCCTGCCACCCGGCCTCTCCCGTGACGAGTCGGCGAACGTGCTGGACGCCTTTCACCTGAGCCGTACAGGTGTCCTGCCGCTGTATGAGGACCCGGAGATTGGCCGCCCGGAGCCGCTCTTTCGTATCATTCAGGCCGCTGGAATCAGCCTGTTTGGGGCGGAAATCTGGGCGGTGCGCATGGTGTCTGTGCTGGTCGGCGTGCTGAGCGTGGCGGCGGCAGCCTGGGCGGCGCGTGAAGTGCTGCACGATTTCGCCCCCTCTCACCGCCGGACTGCCGGGCTGGCCGCTGCGGCGGCGCTGGCGGTGGCGCTGGGCCATGTGACGCTTTCCCGCTCGCTGTATCGCGGCATTCCGCAGCCGCTGTTTATGCTGCTGTTTGTGGGGCTGCTGCTGCGCGGGCTGCGCACAGGGCGGCGGCGTGACCTGATCCTCAGCGGCGTGAGTCTGGCGGCGGCGCTGTACACCTATACGGCGGCGCTGGTGCTGCCCCTTGGGCTGCTGGTCGCTGCCGGGAGTCTGCTGTTGTTCCGGCGGGCGGCATGGCGGGCATGGCTGCCTTCACTGGGCTGGGCCGTCGGGGCGTTCATGGTGCTGGTCATTCCCATCGGTCTGGTTTTTGTGCAGAGGCCGGAGGCTGTCATTGCACGGGCGGCGGACGTCAGCGGCGCCGATCTTGCCTACACACCCGCCCGCCGTCTGGAGATCATGCTCAGTGTGTTTGTTGCCCGGGGAGACGACAACCCGCAGTACAATTCTGCCGGTGCGCCGCTGCTGCCGCCAGTGTTCAATCTGCTGTTTGCGGCGGGATTGGTGGTGCTGGCGGCCCGCATCCGCCGTGTGGAATCGGCACTGGTGCTGTCCCTGCTGGTTCTGGCGACCACACCGGCCCTGCTCTCCAACGAAATCTCGCATGGGCTGCGCATCTGCGGCGAATATGCCGTCTTCCCGCTGATCGTCGGCAGCGGGGTGGCGGGCTTGCTGGCGCTGCTGAGCCGCTGGCTGCCGCGCGTCTCGCGCCGTGCGCTGACGGCAGGAGGGGTGCTGGCGCTGCTGCTCATCACCGGGGCGGACGCGCTGGCCGCTCATCAATCATATACCGCTTACTGGCAGTCGCCGCTGACCTGGCCGGTGTTTGGGCGTGACCTGCCGATCGGCGAGTGGTTCTTTCGGACGGACAGGCGCGACTTCGCCCGCTGGCTGGCCGTGCAGGAGCCACCTTTGCTGCTGCCGCTGGTCGATCTGAATGATCCCCCGGTGCGCGCCTGGCTGTTGGACGTGTATCCTGAGGTGACGACGGCAGACAGCCTGACGCGCCTCCCCGCCGGGACGCGGGTTGTTGTCCCCTGGGTGTTGGGCATGGACGACATCCGCCGCAGCAATCGGCAGGCTGCCCTGCTGCGGGATGGGACGATCACGCTGCTGCCGCCCTTCTCAGCGGAAACCCATGCTGCGCTGCTGGCGGGCATTGACGCGGCGCCGATGGTGACACGGCAGGGTGTGCTCGATCTGATGGCGCGGGTCAGTGTTCTGCCGGATGAGATGGCGGTGACGTTTGAGCCACGTGTAGACGTCTCCGCGGCCCCGACATTTGGGGGGGAACTTCAACTGGTGGGCTGGCGTGGCCCGGATGCCCTGTCCGGGAGCGCGGCACAGGAAGTCACTTATGTGCTGGAGTGGGAAGCGCTGCGGCCATTGGGGCACAACTACAGTGCCTTCTTGCAGTTGTGGACGCAGGAGGCCACCGCCGTAGCCGGTCATGAAAGGGGCATCTGGCGC
>JALSTC010000720.1 GCA_026983935.1 Ardenticatenia bacterium | reverse complement strand
AGGGACAGTTGACCTGCACAGAAACGCTCGCGCTGGCGCTGGTGCCGCCAGCCCCTTCCGCCTCCAGATAGAACATGGCGCTGTCCACGTGGTAGTCCGGGAGTGTTACCGTCCAGGAGCCGACAGGCGGTTGATCGCGCACAAAGTCGGCAAACTGCCCGACCGGATTCGTCCGATAGACATGCACACGCAGCGCATTCCACACATCCCAGTTCACGGTCACCGTACCGCCACGATCCACCGGATTCGGGGTGACGGAAAGCAGCGCAACAACCGGCGCAGCGCTGCTTTCCTCGCTGCTACCCTCAACCGGCGGCGGTGACGTCGGCGCACTTTCGCTGACGGAGACGGTCAGCATTCGCTCATCCAGCACACTGCCATCTGCCAGATCAACAAGCTGCAGCCTAAGCTGCACATCTTCCCCCCCACCCGGCAGAACGGGCGCAAGCGGCCCCTGCCCGCTGGAAGGCACCCACAGATTGGGACGCGGCAGTTCAACCACTGCCGTGCTGCCATCCGCCAGCACCTGCTCAAAGCGCAGATTCGTCGTCGGCGTGCGGTTCCGCACTGTCCAGCTAACCTGCACGCGAGCCGTTCCCGCGGTCAGGTCGCCAGTGCTGAGACTCTCCACTTCCGTCGAAAACACCTCAATCTTCGGCGGATCGGCGTCAGGTTCTTCGGCATAGGGAATCATGACGATGCGCTGATCGATCGTCCGGCCCCCGGCATCTACGATGGACAGGCGATAAGTCGGCGGGCCAAAATTCAGCGGATGCCGGACAATGATCGGCAGCATCCCGGAGGTTTCCGGCGGGTCGGCGTCAGGGCCAAGCAGCAGTTCCCACGTGTTGATCACATAAGACTCCAGAATCAGCCGGTAGGCCCCGGTCATGCCAACGGTATGCCAGGAAAGAATGGCCGATGTCCGCCCGGCTTCTGCCTGCGACACTGTGATCTCAGATAGATCAACCTCAAAGGTGATGATGGCGGGCGGCAGCACGGAGCCTGTCTGCTGCAGCGCTTCTCTATTCCCACCATCAAGCGTGCTGGCGCTGGCACTGTAGAGCGTTCCCAACAGCAGCAGAATGACCAGTAATCCGATCCACTTCTTCATGATCAAAACCTGTCTCAAGCCACCTGTTCGTCTTTACTTAATTATATGCCCGGACTCGTTTCCCCTGCATGACGCTCCCCCCACGCCCGGCTGACGGCTCCCGGCAGCAAAGCAGGTCAGATGCTCTCCCTGACCTGCCAGTTTGCATTATCTCGCGGCCCACGCGACAAGTGATGAACCGCTTATAGATGTGTGTTGAGCCAGTTCAGAATTGCATCCACCAGATCGGGCTGCGCCCGGAACATGCGCGTGCCATGTCCCGCGCCGCTGTACATCATCAACTCGTGCACGCCCTGCGCTGCATCTGCCAGCGTCCGGCTGGATTGTGCGCTGTAAGTATCTTCTTCGCTGGCAACGAGCAGTACAGGACGCTCGCCCATTTGCGTCATTGCGGCTTCGGTGGTCACGCCCCGGTAATCCAGTCCCGGACTGAGCAGCACCGCCGTCCCGCAAAAGTCGCTGGTCGAGCAGCCGATCAGGGCCAGATTTGCGCCGATGCTCGCGCCGACCGCTGCCACGCGCGTCCCATCTACGCCGTCCACG
>JALSTC010000719.1 GCA_026983935.1 Ardenticatenia bacterium | reverse complement strand
AGGGGTCCTGATGGACCCCTGGCACTTCTTACAGGGCAGATGTTGAAATTATTGGGGCTGGCCGTGCTGGATGCTTTCGGCCTGCTGCTGGTTTATGCCTTTTTGCAAAATGAGGCGCTGGGGATGGCCGTCGTGCTGGCCATCATCACCATCAGCATCAATATCTTTATTTTCGTGCCGCAGTTGTACCCCCTGCGCTGGATGTCGCCCGGCCTGGCGCTGATGACATTACTGGTGATCTACCCGATCATCTTCACCGTTTACACGGCCTTCACCAATTACAGCGATGGGCATCTCTTCTCCAAAGAAGACGCCATCGCGCTGCACGAACGGCGCACGTTCATCCCGGAGGACGCGCCGCGCTACCAGTGGACGGCCTTTGTCTCCGAGGACGATGAAAACGCCTATGCGCTGTGGCTGACGCGGGAAACCGACGAGGGCACAGAAGTGATCTTCGCCCGTCCCGGCGAGCCGTTCGAAGTTATCGAGACCGATGACCCCACGCCGCCGGACACCTATGAGGGCTACCGCCAGCTTGAACGCCGCGAACTGCTGGGCGCGCTGAACGCGCTGCAGAGTGTCGAGTTCGGCCAGGAGCCGGATGTCGTGGTTGTCGCTTCCGCCAGAGAAGCGGCCCGTGCCATGCAGCGGTACGTCTACAACCCGGAGCTTGACGCGCTGGAGGATCGTCAGACCGGCACGATCTATTATGCCGACGACACGCTCGGCTCTTTCGTCGCCCGCGCATCCGGCCAGCAGAACGAGCTGCAACCCGGCTATCAGGTGACGGTGGGCCTCCGGAATTTCCAGCGTTTTATTGACAGCCCCGCCCTGCGGGGGCCGCTGGTTCAGATTTTCGGCTGGACGGTGGTCTTTGCCGCTATGTCCGTGCTGAGCACATTTGCGCTCGGCCTGTTCATGGCCCTGATCCTGGACGACCCGGGCCTCCGGGGGCGCAAGATCATTCGCTCGCTGCTGATCATCCCCTATGCCATCCCCGGCGTGATCAGTATTCTGGTCTGGAAAGGGATGATGAATCCCAATCTGGGCGTGCTGGCCACGCAGTTGGGCATCCATATTCCCTGGTTCAGCGAGCCGACCTGGACGCAGATCGGTATTTTGCTGGTCAACCTGTGGCTGGGCTACCCGTACATGATGCTGGTTTGCAGCGGGGCGCTGCAGGCCATCCCCAGGGATATCTATGAGGCCGCGTCTGTGGACGGCGCGAACGGCTGGCAAAGCTTCTGGCGGATCACGCTGCCGCTGCTGCTGGTGGCGGTTGGCCCGCTGCTGATCGCTTCCTTCACCTTCAACTTCAATAACTACGTGGTCATCGAGGCCTTCAACAAGGGCGGCCCGCCGATCGCGGGGGCGCTCATCCCGGCAGGGTACACCGATATCCTGATCAGCTATACCTACGAACTGGCTTTCGGCACGGGGCACGGGGCAGACTACGGGCTGGCCTCGGCCATCACGATCATCATTTTCGCCATCGTCGCCGTGGTGACGCTGCTGCAGTTCCGCTTCACCGGGACGTGGGAGGAGGTCTCCGAAAATGTCTAGCCAGGTCGAAAGCCACATTGTCGCTCCCCGCCGCAGCCGTCTCATCAGTCTGACATTCCGCTGGATCGTGATCATGGTCGCGGTGATCTTCGCCCT
>JALSTC010000718.1 GCA_026983935.1 Ardenticatenia bacterium | reverse complement strand
GAGAGAAGGAGAACCCCTATGCGTATAGCAGTCTTGACCGGGGGAGGGGACGTTCCAGGCCTCAACCCTGCGATAAAAGCGATCGTCAACCGCGCCATTGACAACGGCTATGAAGTCCTCGGCATCCGCCGGGGCTGGGCCGGCCTGCTGGAATACAATCTGGACGATGACCGGAACAACTGGCGCTGCATCCTGCCGCTGGATAAACAGGCCGTACGCCGTGTGGATCGTTTCGGCGGTACTTTCCTGCATACGTCGCGCACCAATCCGGGCCGGGTGAAACCAACCGACATCCCGGACTTCCTGCGGGAGGAAGGCAAGGAATACACCGAAACACAGGACTTCACCGAACATGTGCTCAAAGTCATTGAGCGTCTGGGGATAGACTGCCTGCTGCCCATCGGCGGCGATGACACCCTCAGCTACGGCGAGCGCCTGCATCAGGAAGGCGTGCGCGTCATTGCCATCCCCAAGACGATGGACAACGATGTCTACGGCACCGACTACTGCATCGGCTTTTCTACAGCAGTGACACGCAGCGTGCAGTTCATTCACAACCTGCGCACTTCCGCCGGATCACATGAGCGTATTGCTGTGGTGGAACTGTTTGGACGCAACTCCGGGGAAACGTCGCTGGTTTCCGCGTATCTGGCCGGCGTGGACCGCGCCCTGATCTCAGAAGTGCCGTTCGATCCGGACAAACTCGCCGAACAGGTGCTGCAGGATAAAGCCAACAACCCCAGCAATTACGCCATGGTCACAGTCTCCGAAGGGTCCTACCCCATCGGCGGCGCGGTCATGGAGCGCGGTGAAGCCGACGCCTACGGACACCGCAAGCTGGGCGGCATCGGCGAATGGCTCGGCGAACGCCTGCAGGAGCTTACGGGCCAGCGCATCCTGTACCAGCAGCTCGGCTACCTCATGCGCAGCGGCGCGCCCGATTCGCTTGACCTGATGGTGGCGGCGAACTACGCGCAGATGGCAATGAGCCTGGTCGAGCGCGGCGAATCCGGGCGGCTGGTCTGCCTGCAGCGCGGCGTTTACAGCGACATTCCCATCTCAACACTCTCCCAGGGCGTCAAGCGCGTCAACGTGCCGGAGCTTTACGACACCGAGGAATACCGTCCCAAGGTGCGGCAGGTCTTTGGGATGCCGATGTTCCTGACATAGCCGTTGCACACACAGTCAGCAATCGAAACAGGGGCGGTCGCAGCGATCGCCCCTGCTGTATTTTCACCGCCGCTAACAGCAGCACGGCCAGCCGCTATACTTTTTTCGTCACTTTGAACTGGATGGGCATCCCCAGCAGGAGCAGTGTCTGAGCTTGAATTGTCGGCAGCGCCAGCACGATCAGCGTCAGCAGTGGCAGTAGCGGAAAGCTCAACAGAGTCACCACGCGCTCTCTCAGTGTCCATGGACGGGTACGCGGCGGCCTCAGACGGATATCCAGCACCCAGAAGACAAAGCCCAGAATCGTGACCACTATCAGGGAGATCTGCAGCAGCAGGAAAGGCAGCGTGCGCCACTCGGTGAAAAACAGCTCCGGGTAAAGCAAAAATACAAGCTGCGGCCCCAGCGTCATAATCGCCCAGCCTGCACCAGCCATGATCAGGTCATGGGACACGCGAAACAACATTCGCAGCCCGACACCGATCGGCAGTTCCGGGTGCTCGATGATCCGGGCCAGCGTGTAGCCGACTTCTTTCGCGCCCCAGGCATGGCGCAGGGATTGCTGGTAGCGGTTCTTCAGGCTGTCCCAGAAGCCATTGCCAGTCGTCGCTTCCGCGGAAAAAGGCAGGAACACACGCTCCAACCTGATCTGCCCATCCCGCTGAAAAAACGCTTTCAGGAACATATGCCATTCATCAGCGATAACATCCGAATCCCAGTAGCCAACGCCGTCGAGCAGCCGCATACTGAGGGAATATGAAGACATCGGCAGGGGAATCCAGTTCGGCGCGGAAAGATAGGCCAGTTCCCAGGCAGATGAATAAGCATGCACCAGCGCAACGGTTGGGTCAATATCCCAGATGTTGCTGTGGTAGCGGATGGGGGCCTGCCAGAAGCGGAGATAGCGATCGGGGTTGACGGCGAACAACGTTGTCAGGCAGGAAAAGTGTTTGGGATGCCACAGCGTATCCGCGTCCATTGTCGTGACCAGGATATGGTCAATGTTATATCCCTTTTCATCCACCAGCTTCCGCTTGATCCAGCGCCCGGCCCAGGCCTCATTGGCCGATTTGCACTGCATCTCGCCGGGCAGTCCTTTGGGGTGAATGGTGAAATAGAACCGGGCAAAATACTGCCTGTAGGCAGCCCGCAGTTTTTCCGCCGTAGGCTGTGCCTCTGGGTCAGCGGCCTCCATCGCCAGCACAATGGTCATCTGACTGATGGCATTTTCCTGTTTTGCCAGCGCCTCCAGCGTACGCGACAGCACCGTGACCGGCTCTTTGTAGCTGGTGATGATCACCACATGATGCACCTGATGGCGGGGAATGCTGTCCGGCCCGGCCAGACGATCATACTCCGCCCGCCAGTCTTTCGCTTCCCAGCGACGGATGCGCCGCAGGCCGATGAAATTGGCCAGTGCACCGATGATGAACCGCACTGCCGAATAAAAGCCCAGCAGCGCCGCAACGCTCACCACCAGACGTGGGCGCAGAACAGCGCCCCCCACTGTCAGCAGCAGCGCCATCCAGGCCAGAAAGCCAGGAATGCCGTCCAGCACCTGCTCCGGGATGGCCGGAGGCGGCGAGCCGGACCAGATGGATCGGCCAACACCGAACTGCACACTGTTGCGCCGGGCACGATTCGATCGATAAGGCATGAATATCGCTCAGTTCTTGCGCAAAAACATCATACAGAAGCCCCACCCTGGCCCCAATAACCAGGCAGCAGCGTATGATTTCCCGCAATTGTAACCAAAACGGGGTGATTATAGCAGAAGAAATCCCTGTCGCTTGGTTAAGTTCTCGTTTCTGGCAAAAGGTGGGCGGCAATCATGACGGGAGAACGTGCAGGGTGATGCTGTGAATGGCGTCGGAGCCGTCCGGATAGGCATCGGAGAGATGCCCGGCCTGTCGTGTCTGCGTGAAGCCGGTTTCGTCTGTGGCACGCACGCTCACCGTGACCATCCCCGGCATGTCCGGCGTCCACAGCGTATACCACTGCGTCCAGGCGCGGGGTGACTCGGGCGGGCGCAGCGTGACCGGCATCCAGCCGCCGCCGTCTATATTGACTTCCACCGCCGTGATCCGGCGATCCCCGGCAAAAGCGATTCCCTGAAACACCACCGCTGCACCAATCCGTACCTGGGTATATGGCAGTGGGCTATCAATCCGGGCATGGGTGCGGATGACAGCTTCATCTGACCAGCCGTGCGGCTGGCTCTCCCAGTAACCCGGATGCGCATGATCAATCAAGGTTATGCGCGTCAGCCATTTGGGGGATTTTGTGCCATACAGGCCGGGAACCAGTGCTCGCAGGGGAAAACCATGCGCACGCGGCAGCAGCGCCCCGTTCATTTCGTAGGCCATCAACACGCCGCAGTTGACCGCTCGCGCCAGCGGCACGCTGGTGGTATAGCCATCGGCGGACTCAAAGCGGATATGCGTTGCCGATGGCAGGACTCCCGCCTGCGCAAGCAACACATCCAGATCGAAGCCGCGCCAGACGGCATTCCCGATCTGATCGCCGCCAGGCGGGTTGCCAATACAGACCAGTGTGCAGGTTTCACCAACAGCGGGAAATGCCCGCACATCTTCATAAGCCAGCACCAGAGGTCTTTCAACCATGCCGCTCACCGTCAGCGTCCACGTATCCAGGTCAAGCTGCGGCGGGGCAGACGATGGCCGGTACACCTGGCGGAAAAACCGCCCCACCCGTGTAATACGCGGCGCGTCGTAGGTGATCTGCCCCACCGGAAGAAACTCAGCCGCACCGGAAGACGGGAGGCCGGTCAGCGCCTTCAAGAAAGCGCGGCGGGAAACACTGCGGCGAGAAGAGTCAGGCATGGGAATACCGTCTCATTCTGCTACGACTGCCGCTCGCGCAGCCGTTTCCTGGCCGCCTCACGCACCATTGCCACCAGCCCCATCAATCCCTGCCCTTTACCCATCGAGACATTCTTACCAAAGATTGCCAGCACGATCTCGTCAGAAACCTGGGCCACCTGTTCCAGCGGCTGACCGGAAAGCGTTTCATCCAGAATAGCCGCCATCGCCTTTGCCGAAAGTCCTTGTGGATTCTCCACGGCAAAATGGAACTTCAGCGTACCGTCGGGGCGATCCTCCGCCCAGACGTAGGCTTCCGATTCGCAGAAAGGCACACGGTGATCTTCAGGATACGGCGATGTGGCGATGCGCTCCGGGACGGGTTGGAAGCGATCGGCAATTTCAATCAGATACGCTGCCCATTCGTCCCGATCTGTAATCCAGCGGAAATCTTCCAGTATTTGCTGCAGCTTCTCAGGATACTCGGTCATTGGTTCCTCAACCCATACATTCACAACCGACCGGAGCACAGCATCACTGCCCGGCCTGCTGTGCCCCGGCAACCTTTCTCACCAGCACGGGCGAATATAGACGACTTCCGGCTACTTTTCAATCTACTATCTACTTTTCGATCGGCACGCCGACCAGATTCCCCCACTCCGTCCAACTGCCGTCATAATTCCGGACGTCCCGAAAGCCCAACAGGTAGTTCAGCACAAACCAGGTGTGGCTGCTGCGTTCACCAATGCGGCAGTAGGCGATCGTCGGCTCTTCGGGATCAAGGCTCTGCTCCTCCAGATAGATGGCACGCAGGTCATCCGCACTCTTGAACGTGCCGTCCTCCGGATTGGCCGCCCGGCTCCAGGGCACATTGGCCGCACCGGGGATATGCCCGCCGCGCAGTGCCCCTTCGTTGGGATAACCTTCCATATGCAGGCGTTCGCCGCTGTATTCGGCAGGACTGCGCACATCTACAAGCTGGCCGCCCGCCTGCACATGGGCCAGCACCTGGTCGCGGAAAGCCCGGATTCGACTGTCATCGCGCGGGGGAGCCTTGTACACCGTCGCTGGATAGGACGGCTTCTCGCGGGTCAGGGGACGGCCTTCCTTCTCCCACTTCAAGCGCCCACCGTCCATCACACGGGCATTCGTGTGCCTGAACAGCTGGAACACCCAGAAGGCGTATGTTGCCCACCAGTTGTTCTTATCACCATAAAAGACCACCGTTGTTTCCGGTGTGATACCGATGCGCGACGCCAGTTTTTCAAAGCCTTCGCGGTCAAGATAGTCGCGCCGGACAGGATCGTTCAGATCGGTCGTCCAATCCACTTCCACCGCACCGGGAATATGGCCGGAGGGGTAGAGCAGGGGGTCCTCATTCGACTCAACGATGCGCACATCCGGATCATCCAGATGTGCCGCCACCCAATCAGTAGAAACCAACACATCGGGATTTGCATAACCGCGTTCTGTAATGTCGTTCATCAATCGCACTCCTTCAAAAATCGCAGCAGTTAACCCTAAACAGGACGGAAAAACCCAACAAAAAAGCCGACCTGACCCGGTCAGCCCGACATTCTCAGACGACGCAAGACTCACGCGGCTTCGCGTCAGGTCACCCACACCAGGCATACCAGCACCATGTCGGCACATGTACAGATGCAAACTGCACGTGAGGCGTTCGTCTTCATCTCCATGTCCATAGCATAACACGTCTCCGATAAAAGTCAATAATTTATATCATAAATATCTTCTTATTTCTTTCTCCGGCATACCGGCATTTCCTGACTTCCACAACATGGGACGGGAGCCATACGCTTGCCCTACGGATTTCCGGCCAGATCGGCCCAAATTTGCGCAGGCGTGCTAAAATGGGGCGCATGAACGCACAGGACACACAAACACCACAACCAACCCGGCGGCGACGCTGGTTTTTGCTGATACTGGCGCTGCTGACCCTGAGCCTCAGCGCGCTGGCCTGCAACCTGACCGGCCCACCGCCCCCCACAGTCCCCCCTCGCCTGCCGACAAGCACGCCCCAGGCAACGATCGGCATCAGCACACAGGTGCCGCTGGCCGTCCCGGCAGGCGTCGGCGAGGAAGCCCCCACCGCGCCCGGCATTGACGCCCTGCTGCGCCAGATCGACGCGAACCGCCTGATGCAGCATGTGCAGGCGCTTTATGGCTTTCAGACGCGCTTCATCAATTCCACCCAGACCGATCCTGCGCGGGGCATTGGGGCCGCACGGCAGTATATCTACAACACCTTTGTCTCGTACACCGCGCAGGCCGAAGGTCGCATGAACGTCTGGGAGCAGCCGTTCACCATCACATGGGAAGATGTCCAGACTCTCCAGCACAACATCATCTGTACCCTGCAGGGCACAGAAAGCGGCGCAGGCGTGATCCTGGTCGTGGCACATTATGACGCCGCCGCTTACGATACTGACCCCACCATCTATGCGCCCGGCGCAGATGACAACGGCACAGGCATAGCCGCCATTCTGGAAATGGCCCGCATCATGAGCCAGACGCCGCACCGCGCCACGATCATGTTCGTCGCCTTCTCTGCAGAGGAAATTGGCCGCGTGGGCAGCATCCGTTTTGTCGATGAATACCTGCGCCGCTATCAAATTGACGTGCGGGCCGTCCTCAACCTGGACACCATCGGGAACGTCAGCGGCCCCAACGGCCAGATCAACGACCGCCAGATTCGCGTATTTTCTGACGAAGACAACCTTTCCCCATCACGTCAGTTGAGCCGGACTTTCCAGCTTATTGCCACCACCTATATGCCGGATTTGCAGGTGGTCGTCCAGCCCGCTGCTGACCGCGAAGGACGCTGGGGTGATCATATGACCTTCACATCGCAGGGCTACCCGGCAATCCGCCTGATCGAGGCCATCCAGGACCCCAATCGGCAGAATAACAGCCAGGACACCATCGAATACGTGTCACCGGAATACCTCACGCGGGCCACCCGGGTCAGTCTGGCAGTGCTGGCCGCACTGGCCGACGGCCTGCAGCCGCCGGAAAACATCAGCATCCGCACCAATTCCAGCGATCCGGACAGCCACACACTGGTCTGGTCACCGGTTGAGGGAGCGGCCGGCTATGTCATTGCGCTGCGCCAGCCCGGCGCGGCAGCCTACAGCCAGGTATTGAACGTCGGGCCAGTCAACTCCCTGACCTGGAGCGGCTTTAAGCCCGATCGCTTTGAAGCCGTCGCCATCGCCACCATTGACGACGCCGGGCGGATGGGGCCGTTCAGCGCGGAATACATGCTCACAGAATAGGGGTCAGAATCCTTACCCGCCAGCATATCTCAATCGGGAGCACCTCATGCCAAAAAAGTACGAAAAAACGCCGCTGCGTTTTGGAACAGTTGGCAGTCCACAGAGCACGCCCAAAAGTGGCACGCCTGCCGCCATTGAGCATATCCGCGTTCTAGGGCTGGATCACCTGGAAATCGCCTGGGTGCGCAGTGTCACCGCAACGGAGAAAACCTGCGCCGAGATCAAGGCGGCGGCTGCGCAGTATGATGTCAGCCTGAGCATCCACGCGCCCTACTACATCAACCTGAACAGCCAGACGGCGGAACTGATGGCCAAATCGGATGCCCGGCTGCTCAAAGCTGCGCGGGCAGGCTATCTGGCCGGAGCACGTGACATTGTCTTTCACCCCGGCAGCTACCACGGCCAGCCGCCGGAGCAGGCCTACGAGCACATCAAAGAAAAGCTGTTCGAACTGACCGGCATCCTGCGCGAGGAAGGTGTGGATGTGATTCTGCGCCCGGAGACGATGGGGAAAGTGTCCGTCTTCGGCACGCTGGACGAACTGCTGCAGCTCAGCCAGGAAGTCGAGGGGG
>JALSTC010000717.1 GCA_026983935.1 Ardenticatenia bacterium | reverse complement strand
CGACGAACTGGAAACACTGGAAATGCCCCCGCTGCCTTAAAGACAGTGTTGAGTGCTGAAGTTTGAGTTTTGAGTCAGCCGCCCGGCGTCGGCGTGTTCCTGTTCCCTTCATCGTCACATGCACCCCGGCACACGTAGCGCAGCGTATAGCCGCCACCGCCGCCGTTGGCATCACGAATGGTGATGCGCCAGTCACCGCCGCTGCCCGCCAGTGAGGCGCTGTACACCTCGATGTTGCTGTCGCTGGGGTTGTAATCGGCCTCATAGACGCCCCATGTCGCCGACTCGATGGTCAGCACCGGGTCCCAGCCCGTCCCCAGCGCCGTGACCTCGAAGTAATCAAACGAATCCGGGCCGACACCAACCGGCGTGAAGACCCAGCGGTCGCGGCCCCCTTCCGGCACAACCCCGGTAACTGTGCTGCCCGCCGTGATGCGCTTGCCGCTGAATGTCAGGTAAACGCCGCCCGGCGGCGTGCCGTAGAACGGCGCGGCGGGTGTATCGGAGGGGATGGGCGTTTCCGTCGGCGGCAGGGCGATGATATCCCCGGACGGGCCGGACTCGGTGGCGAACACCGCCGGGCCGATGCCCACAGGCAGTGGCAGCGCCACCAGCGGCAGGAAGGCCATTTCGGCGGTTTCCATCGGCTCCAGTGTAACCGGGCCAAGCGCCACAAAGCCGCTGTCCCCACCCAGCGGCGAATGGATGGCCGTCCCGGCGGGCGCGGTGAAAGGCGTGCCGTCCAGCGTGATTGACTCCGCCTGCCCTGCCAGGACGGTGATCGTCATGTTGCCCTGCCCCTGCGCCCGCACCAGCAGCGTCCCGCTGAAGCGCAGCGGCAGGCCGTTGATCACCAGATCGGCGGGCGTGCCACCTTCGCTCTGGATCAGCACGCCGGGCAACGGTGCGCTGGCACACTGCGGATCGGCAAAGCCGGTATGTACGGCCATATGCTGGAAGGGAGCCAGGCCGTCGCCCGTGTCGAAGATTGTTGCCTCGCCGTACATCACCACATAGACCGATTGTCCCGGTGACCCGGCCTGCACACGCAGCGCAGCCAGTCCCCAGGTATTGGTCGGCGGGTCAAAGGCCAGCGTATCCAGGCGGGCGGCCAGCGCCAGCGGCGCGCGGTCGCCCGGTGCGGCGAATGCCGGGATCGCCGCCCCCGGTCGGACGCTCAACCCGGCGCGCGGCGCAGCGAAGCAGGCCTCACCCAGCGCCATGCCGCCGCACAGGTCAGGGGCCGCCTCCGCCGCGCCGCTCACGATCTGGCCGCACGTCGGGGCCGGTGAGGGCGAGGGCGTCCAGGTCGGCGGGAAGGCCGCCGGAGTTTCGGTGGGGAGGGACGTGGCCGAGGGCGTGACTGTCGGCAGGGCCAGCGGTGTGAGCAGCGCCGCGTCCGGTGTGGGGGCACAGCCGACCAGCAGGACAAGCAGCAGGATCAGGCCCGGCAGGGCATATCGGGCGGGCATGGGGCGCTCCTTTGCGCAGTTCCGGCGGTCAATCTGCCTGTAGTTATAGGCGACGTCCGCCTGCACGGCAAGCACCACCCTCGCGAAGCCCGCTTTAAACCGGACTGTGCCCCTCCTCAGCCCATCGCGCATTTTTGTTGACAGAACGCACGTTCTGATCTATGATAGACACAGAGTAGAACATACGTTCCAATTGACGAAA
>JALSTC010000716.1 GCA_026983935.1 Ardenticatenia bacterium | reverse complement strand
CACCATGAAAATCAGCGGCTTGAGATTCAGGCGCTCCTCAATCTGTGCCTGCACAAAGCGCCGCACATCGGCCTGCTCGCGTGGTTCCAGCAGGTCAATCTGATTGACGACAACGACGACTTTCTTGCCAAAATCGCGGATCAGTTCCAGGTACAGGCGGTCGGTTTCCGCAAAAGCGCGCTTGGCGGAAAGCACAAAGATGACCAGATCGCTGCGATGCAGAAAATTCTTGGCGATCTGCTCATGCTTGCGGAAAACAGACCCCGTACCCGGCGTGTCCACCAGCACAACGCCCGGACCACCCGTGTTGGGATGTACCCATTCCCGAACACCATCGTCACGCACCACTGGCTTGCGCGAGGCTGCCTCGCCGTAGCGAATCAACTCGATCATCTCAGTCGTCGGCGTGATGCCGGTCGGCAGCAGGTTTTCTCCCAGCAGCGCATTGATGAAGGTGGACTTACCCGCATTAAACTCACCGACCACCACAACCATCAGAAACATGTTGCGCAGGTCGTCGGCTACGTCGCGCAGCCGATCTCGATCGGCAGCGCCCTCCGCCGAAAGTCGTGCCAGCACATCGCCGATGTCATGCAGCAGTCGAATTTCCCGCTCACGCAGTTCAGCCAGCGGGCCTTCCAGCACCAGTCCGCTCATTTCGCCTCCGGTTCCCAGAAGCCGCCGATCTCTCCCGCCAGTGCTGCGAGGTCCTTCTCCAGCGTCTGGAGTTCTGCCGCCACGTCGCGCTGACGGGCTACCTGGGCGCTGATGAGGCGCGTAAATGGTGCCACGGCATCCTGCCGCAGCCGGACACCGTAGGCGATCTGAGTCTCGGCGGCCTCCCGGACGGTATCCTGATACCGTCGGGAGAGTTCCTGCATCCGACCAGAAAACGCCCGCGCCAGGAAATTCCCCCGCAGCGGCATCAAAGCCAGCCCCACGAGCATCAGTCCCAGCGCCCCCAGCACCAGCAGCAGCGGAGTTCCCACATCCGTCCAATCAATCGCCAGTGCACCGACCAGTATCACGGCCAGCACGATCATCAACTCCCATCCAGCCAGCATCACCAGCGTATTGCGCACGGCCCGATCCAGCCGCTCAGTTTCCACCTGGCGCGCCTCCGCCGCTATCGCCTCCAGGTCGCCACGCACACCCCGCAGAGCTTCGCGGTTATAGCTCACCGGGGGGCGCACTTCTCCGATCACCTTATCCCGCAGAGACTCCGGCAGTTCTTCCAGCGCCTGCCTGGTATACACCACCAGATCATCAATGTCCTGCAGATCGCGGCCTTCCAAGCGGGGGCCGAGCGCATCAACAACGGCGGGCAGTTCGCGCAGCGGCCCCAGTACATCATGTGCCTCAAAGGCTGCTGCTGCACGGGATCGCGCACCCAGCCGCCGGGCAATGCGCGACAGACCAACCAGCTCCCCCAAACCAGACGTAATCTGTGACAATGCCTGCGTCGGTTGGAACAACTCGCGGATGGCATCCTCGCCGCGCATGGCAGCTTCCGCAAACAGTGCCGCGATTTGCGAGCATGTGGCTTCCACTAACTGGCGCTGCTGATCGCGTGCAGCCGCGATCTGAGCGTCAATGTTCTCCTGCACACTACGGTGGGCATCCAGGGCACGCTGCTGAGCAAGCACCGTGCTCTGCGCAGCAGACAGCACATTGCGG
>JALSTC010000715.1 GCA_026983935.1 Ardenticatenia bacterium | reverse complement strand
GGTTGATAAACCGCCCCTCAGCTTCTACATCACCGCACTGAGCTTCAAGCTCTTCACCAATCCCTCAGAATGGGCCGCACGGCTGCCGGACTTTTTTGCCAGCATCCTCAGCATGGCAACCGTGTATGCACTAGCCTACCGCCTCTACAGGGATGGTGCCACTGCCACACTCGCGCTGCTCTTCTTAGCCTTCTCTCCATTCGACATCGCCTTTGCCGGAACAGTTTTCACCGATCCACAGATAACGTTATGGATACTGCTGGCCTGTCTTGCCGCCAGCGGCGGACGCTGGAGTCTGGCGGGGGTATTCAGCGGACTTGCTTTCGCTACCAAACGCTCGGCCATACAGTTCTTCCCGCTGGTGATCATCCTGGGATTGATCTACGACAGCAGGCGTGACTTAAGAAAGCTGCTGAATTATGCCGTCCCCCTGGCGATCATCAGCGCAGCGCCCTTCCTGTGGGGGGCGGCTCGCGGCCCTGATTCGCCAGACTGGTGGGCGCTGGGGCTTATCAACAACACGCCGGGGCGGCTGATCCGATCTGACGAGATCGTCCCACGTCTTCTCACCTGGCTGGAGTATCTTTCTACCGGTATGGGGGGGCCTTTGCTGCCTACCCTCCTGCTGGCGACGGGGATGGTGCTGCTGTTTATCGCGATCAGGAACTATCCCCGGCAGCAGGCAGTTGCAGCCGATCTTGCTCTGACACTGACGATCACCGGCTACCTGCTGCTGTACTGGTTGGTCGCTTTCAACACATACGATCGCTACCTGCATACGCTCATCCCGCTGATTGGCCTGCTCATGGCACGCACATTGATTGTGCTGACCCGCTGGCTCCATCGCGGGCAGACCAGAGCCGCCGCGCTGTTGGCCGGGGGAATACTGCTCATCGCAATGGGACCGGGGACTCTGCAGGCACGGCAGGGAAACTCGCTACTCAGCGAGGCACAAAATCGCTACAATGGCATTCGGGAAACAGCCGAATACCTCAATCACCTGCCACCGGGTACAATCGTCTATGATCACTGGCTGGGCTGGTCATTGGGCTGGTACACCGGGCAGCAGCGCCCGCGTGATATGTGGCTGCGCATCACTTACTATCCCACGCCGGAATCGCTGGCTGCCGATGCACAGCGCCAGCCTGATCCTCAGCCGCGTTATTTCGTGGTTCCGGCGTGGGCGTCAGGTGCTCCCTGGCTGGACACACTTGAAAGCGCCGGTTTCCGCTTGCAAACTGCCGCCCGGCCAGGCAACTTCACCATTTACAGGATGGAGCCACCGTGAACCGTCAGCGGGTACTGCACCGCCTCGCACCAGCAGGCCTTTTCGTCCTGATCCTGCTGTTCTTTGCCAGGCTGACCTTCACCAATCTGATCCTGGCACGGGGCGATACCTTCACCTACTTTTATCCCTACTGGCATGCAGCAGGCGAGGCACTGCGTGCAGGTCGGCTGCCGCTGTGGAATGACCTGTTGTTTATGGGCGCCCCTTTCCTGGCAAACAGCCAGGTCGGACTGCTTTACCCCCCAAACTGGCTGCTGTGGGTCTTTGTGCCACATACCGCCAGTGCGATCAAACTTACCATCCTGCTGCACACCCTCTGGGCCGGGCTGGGGATGCTGGCTCTGCTGAATGGCCCGATGCGGCTCCGGCTGCTTCCGGCCCTTACCGGCGCGGC
>JALSTC010000714.1 GCA_026983935.1 Ardenticatenia bacterium | reverse complement strand
ACCTGGATTGATGTCCGCGGGCGGGTGATGCTTCAGCGCAGCGATGAGGACCTGCTGCGCGTGGTGGTGGAAGATGTGGATACGCCCGTCGGCCCGAACATCATCATTCCCCAGGATGTTGTGGATGGCGCACTGCAGCTCCATACACTGTTCCCTGAGATCGAAGTCCTGATCTACGATCCGGTCGAGGGTCTGGGCTACCAGGATGTGCGGGGCTGGCGTGTGTGGTTTGGCTCCGGGACGAACATGGCGGCCAAGCTGAATGTGTATAATGCGATCGTCGCCGACCTGGAGGCGCGGGGCATTCAGCCGGAGTATATTGACGTCGGCGACGTGGATGCGCCATACTACAAAATCTGGTGGGCCCGTGAGGAAGATCAAGCGTCAGAGGCGGATAGTCAATAATCACTATGGGCGAGTTAGTTGTTGGCATTGACGTGGGCACGACGAAAGTCTGTACCATCGTCGGTGAAGTACGCGAAGAAGATATCTACGTGGTCGGGCTGGGCGTGGAGCCAAGCAGGGGGATGCAGAAGGGCGTTGTCACGGACATGAATGCCCTGACGGCGGCCATCTCCTCGTCGGTGCATAAAGCCGAACGCAGCAGCGGCTATGAGATCGGGCGCGCCTTTGTCAGCCTGGCGGGCAGCCATATTTCCTCGATCAACAGCCGCGGCGTGGCCGGAATCAGCGGCGCGCATGCCGTGCAGCCGGAAGACGTGGAGCGGGCGATCCTGAATGCGCGGGCTATCGCCATCCCCCATAACCGCGAGGTGCTGCACGTCATCCCGCGCACGTACAGCCTCGATGGTAATGAGGGCGTGCGCAGCCCGCTGGGAATGCACGGCTTCCGGTTGGAAGTGGAGACGCACATTATCACGGCCTCGGCCACAACCGTGCAGAATCTGGAGACGTGCGTCGAATCGACGGGCGTTTATGTCGATCGCTTCATTCTGAATCCGCTGGCTTCCGGTGATGTGGTGCTGACGCCGACCGAGCGTGAGATGGGTGTTATGGTGGTGGATATCGGCGGTGGGACAACCGACCTGGCCATCTTCATCGAAGGGACGATCTGGCATACAGCGGTGCTGCCGGTGGCGGGCTGGCATGTCACGAATGATGTGGCGCACGGCCTGCGGCTGCCATTCGAGATGGCCGAGGCGGTCAAGCGGCAGTATGGTCATGCCGACAAGCGTGAAGTTGACCCGCTGGAGTCTTTCCCCGTGCAGCCATTTGGGGAAGAACTGCCCAGTAAAGTGCTGCGCCGGGACCTGGCGCATATCATCGGGGCGCGGGTTGAAGAGATATTTGAACTGGTGCTGCAGGAGGCCAAGCGGTCGGGGTATGATGGCCTGCTACCTGCCGGCGTGGTGCTGACGGGCGGCAGTGCGCTGCTGCCGGGCATCCGCGAAGTGGCCTCCCGTGTCATGCGGATGCCGGTGCGTATCGCGCAGCCGGAGAAAGTAACGGGCATGGCCGATGCGTTGCGCAGCCCGGCCTTCAGCACCAGTGTAGGGCTGCTGCGGCTGGGGCTGGCGCTTGATCTGGAAGATCAGCAGCGCCTGGCCCGGCTGGGACAGCATTCGAGTGGTGGGTCTGGCTTCAAGCTGGGGAAGGTGCTGGGCGGCCTGTTCCGGCGGCTTTTGCCAGATGAGGAGAGCACGGAGTAGCACTTTGGTGCTATTTTGGGC
>JALSTC010000713.1 GCA_026983935.1 Ardenticatenia bacterium | reverse complement strand
ATACTCATACAAAAATACAAAGTAATATTTTGTGTGCGGGACATGTTATAATGAATTCGGGGTAATGGCCCCTGTCCTTTCAAAGTTGCCTTGAGCGGCTGCAAACCGTTTACACATCAAACCAGGTAACCATGCGTATCGTCATTCTACACTACGCGGCGCCTCCCGTGATCGGCGGTGTCGAACGTGTTATCTATCATCATGCCACCATCCTGGCCGAAGATGGCTGTGATGTGCATGTCGTGGCCGGGCGCGGGGAACCCTTCGCCCCGGATGTCACCTTCCACCGTGTGGAGCTTGTCGATTCCCGCCATCCTGAGATTCTGGCGATCAAGGCCGAACTGGATGCAGGGCGGGTGCCAGTGCCGGATTTCGAGGCGCTCGTGGGGCGCATTCTCGATGCGCTGCGGGCCATCGTCAGCGATGACGACGTGGTGATCGCGCATAATGTCTTGAGCCTGCATAAGAATCTGCCGCTGACCGCTGCACTCCACCGACTCACGCAGGGGGGGAACGGCCCTTCTCTGATCGCCTGGCACCATGATCTGGCCTGGAAATCGGCACGCTATCTCACCGAGATGCATGACGGCTATCCCTGGGATCTGCTGCGTCAGCCGTGGCCCCATGTTCGCCATGTGACCGTCTCGGAGGCACGGCGGCACGATGTGGCAAAGCTGTTTGGTCTGCCACTGGAGGCGATCGCCGTCGTGCCCGGCGGCGTGGATACCTTTGCGCTGCTGGGTATCAGTCCCGCATTTCAGGGGCTGCTCCGCCAGATCGGCATCCCGGACGCCGACCCTGTGCTGCTGCTGCCCGCGCGTATTACGCGCCGCAAGAATATCGAGTTTGCGCTGCACGTGACGGCGGCCCTGCGAGAGGCCTACTACCCGCAGGCGGCATTGATTGTGACCGGCCCGCCCGGCCCCCATAATCCGGAGAACCAGCGCTATTTCGCAGAACTCAAGCAGATGCGGTCGGCGCTCGGATTGACCGATTCCGTGCACTTTCTGGCCGATCTGATCGAGGGCGGTCCCGATGACGACATGATGCGCGGCCTGTATCGTCTGGCGGATGCGCTCATCCTGCCCAGCTATGAGGAAGGCTTCGGCCTGCCCGTGCTGGAAGCGGCCATCGCGCGGCTGCCGATTTTTTGCTCGGATATTCCGCCTTTTCGTGAGCTGGCCGGTGAGCAGGCCACTTACTTCTCGCTGCAGGCCGATCCGGGAGAAGCCGCCGATGCTGTCTATCGGGTGCTGAGGGGCGATCGCGTGGCAGTGCTGCGCCGCCGTGTGCTGAATCATTATGACTGGTATCTTATTGTCCATAGATATGTGAAGCCTTTACTGAACTATGAATGATCAACAACTGATTCCACAAGTGATACGTATTCTGCTGCCTGTATTTGGACTCCGGGCTGGGCGTGGGCTGATGCCGCTGGCCGCGGCGCTGCTGGATGCCGGGGCCGAGCACCTGGTGCTGGCGGGACTGGTGAGTGTGGCCCAGGATCAAACGCTGTCTAAAGGCGTTTACCGGGCACGCCGCCGCAGGCGCGATCTGGCATCTCTGGTCGAAATGTGGCCCGATCTCCCGATCACCGTTGAGCCGCGTGTGCGGGTTTCTTACGATTCCCTGCACGATCTGGATGAGTTGATCCGGGAATACAACTGCGACACGGTGCTCCTGCCGCTCAGTA
>JALSTC010000712.1 GCA_026983935.1 Ardenticatenia bacterium | reverse complement strand
GATCCGGCCCAGGGATAAACACCGTTCTATCAGAATAACCATGTTTAACAGTCAGCAGCGGCGGCGTGGGCACACATGCCGCCGCTGCCGTTCCTCCAGGCCTCAACTGGCCAGCCAGCGCAGCAGCCTGCGCACCAGCGCCCGCCGCAGCCGCTGCCAGGGACCCTGCCGCTGCTGCTTTGGAATCTGCCGGGCAATGTCTTCGATCTTCATGCGCTGCCCATAGCGCTCCTGCAAATGCCGCTGATAGCGCATCACCCAGACGAAGAAGTCGGCGGGCGTGCGCTCCGGGAACAGTTCCAGGACGCCCGCTTCTTCGATCATCTGCACCGTCGTTTCGTAGATCATGTCATACCAGGCGGTGACAGCTTCCTCATAGGGCACTTCCCTGCCGTCAATGCGGCTCAGCACGTCCTGATAGTGGGCGATCTGGCGCAGCAGTTCGGGGTAGCCGCCCGGTTCGGTCAGGCGGATGTTGTGGCCGGGGCGCAGCTCATCCAGCCGCGTTTGCTCCAGGAAGTCCTGCCGCTCGGCCTCCAGCAGCAGCGTGTCAATGTCGGCATCTGGCCCAAGCCCGCTGACCGGCTCCGGGTACTCCCACACATAGGCCTCGATGTCCTCAAGCCCAAGCTGACGGGCCACCGAGACGCGGTGATTGCCGTCCTTGACGAAATAGGCGTCCCCCACCTTATACAGCTCCACCGGCGGGACACCGCCGCTGGTCGGGTCCAGGTAAAGCGCCGCCACGCGCTGCCAGCGCCCACCCATCCCCCCGCTGAGCGGCAGGAAGGCACGGGTGAAGTCCTGGTAGCGCCCCACACTGCCCACGATCTTCTCCAGGGGCACAAGCTGTACGCCCCGATAAATCGCGTTCCGCAGGTGCAGCCGCTGGGAGACCTCGTTGAAATCCAGCAGCCCGGCTTCCTCCCCGGCCATCGATTCCAGCAAACGCGCCCAGAAAGCCTTACGCCGGGCCTGATCCCACACCTGGCGTGCTTCCGCCAGATACATCCTGTACCGCCCTTCCACTAAACGACACCACACCCTGCCTGCAGCGATTATACCCGATATGGCCGCGCCAGAAGCATCCACGCAGCAGCCTGTACCCGGTGATGATGGCCGCCGGAGGCGGGGCAAACACTGGCATTATATAGAAATGCCCTCCGGAGGCGATACCGCAATCTATACGAACATAATCTGTACGTTTTACAGAGGGTCGGTCATAGTGCACAAATGCGCGGCTTGCGCCGAAGGTCGGACAGCCGTCATGAGCGAAAACAAAAGGAATCCGGTGAATTTTGGCAAAATTGATCCATAACAATTGTTTTCTGTGGCATAATATGACAAACTTACATGCAGCCCGGTGCTGACCTGCACAGGTATGCACCACAGGGGCGCCAGTCACGGCAGGTGGCCGTTGGCCCTTCGGGTCGTTCGCTGACTGCTGGCAAGATATTACATCTGGCAAAAAAAGGGGGGAATCTCATGCCCGTCACGCTCCAGTGGCTTGAAGAGGGCCACATCCTGGAATATCGCATGGTGGGCCGGATCACGACGGCGGAGATGCGCCGGGCGCTGGAGGAGGAAAAGCAGTTCTACGGCGCAACGGAAAACACCGTGCATGTCCTGCTGGATGTTTCGGAGATGGAGGGCCCACCCGGCAATCCGATCGCCATCACGCGCCACAGCGCCCTGATGAC
>JALSTC010000711.1 GCA_026983935.1 Ardenticatenia bacterium | reverse complement strand
CGCTTCGGCGTGTATGCCAACCCGCTGGCCGCGGTGGAGGAGATCACCTGGCCGACAAGCTAGGCGAGGGGCCGATGGATGACACAGGGAGGCAGGTATAGATGGCCACCGCAACGCAAAGAACCCGTCTGCGGGCGGATCTGGGATTGGCCGACGACGAGAGCGTCTTCACCGATGCCGAGGTCGACGAACTCTTCGCCCGCGCCGGGGAGCAGTACGGCGACCCGGAGGTGGTCTATGCCTGCGCCCGCCTGCTGGGCGTGGATCAGCTGATCGCCAGGACCGTGCCGCAGATGACGAAGTACAGGCAGGGGGAATCTTCCGAAGACCCAACCCCGATTCTGCAGGGGCTGCGGGGGCTGCGGGCGCTCTACGCCGACGCGCTGCAGAGCGCCATTGCGGCGAGCAGCGGCAGCGTGCGCATCATGGGGCTGCGCCGCAAGCCGACGCGGCTGAAGGAGTATCCGGATGCCTGAGATCATCTCGATCTACGCGCCCTCCTGGGATCCCTATGACAGCTACGGGATGCTCGCCTGCCATCTGGCCGGAGCGGCAGAGGCGCGCGGCTGGTATGTCAACACGTTTCAGCGCTGCGGGCAGCTGCGCCACGAGACGCACGACGCGGTCACGGCTCGCATCGTGGATCAGCCCATCCGGCCCGCCCTGGGGGGGCTGATGCTGGGCTACCCGACAGAGCACGAGGCGCATGGCCCCCTGGCCATGGCGGGGCCGCGCGTGGCGGTGACGATGTTCGAGTCGACGCGGATTCCGGCGGCGTGGGTGGCGCCGCTGAACGCCTGCGCAGCGGTTATCGTGCCGGCGACCTGGCTCGTGGGCGTGTTTCGGGAGTGCGGCGTGACGGCGCCGATCGATGTGGTGCCGCCGGGAATCGATAAGGCGTTCACACCCCATGAGCGGGAGCGCCGGACGCCGTACACCTTTCTGGCCATCGCGGACCGCACGGATCGCAACCTGCGCAAAGGCTGGGACGTGGCGGTGCGCGCCTTCGTGCAGGCGTTTGGCAGCCGCGACGACGTGCAGCTGGTGCTCAAGGCGCGGGAGCGCAGCAGGGCCGTGCGCTTCACCAATGCCAACATCGAGACGGTGCAGGCCGACATGACGCCGGAAGAGCTCAACGCCTTCTATCACCGCGCCGACTGCCTGGTCTTCCCCTCGCGCGGCGAGGGGTTCGGGCTGCCGCCGCGCGAGTTTGCGGCCACCGGCGGGCTGGTGCTGGCCACCGGCTGGGGCGGGACCGGTGAGGCGATCGAGAGCTGGGGGGTTCCCATCCCCTATACGCTGCGGCCCGCCTGGCACCCGGACGACGGGAGGCACGGCCTGGGTCTGTGGGCGGAGCCCGATGTGGACGCGCTGGCGGGCCTGATGGCCCGCGCGGCAGCGCGTCCGGCGGACTGGGAGCGGCTGGCCCATCAGGCCGCAGCCAACGTGCGGGCGTGCTGTGACCGGGATCGCTTTGCAAACCGCGTGCTGGATATCTGGCAGCAGGTAAGCCGGACGGAGGTGGTCCATGCCTGATATCCACGCCTATCTGGCCCGGCGCCGCCCACAGGGGATTGGCGCGGCTGCGCGCGCCGTGCGGGCCTGGCAGCGCATCCAGGACAGGCCAACCGCCATGAGCACCTTCCGGCTGGGCACGGCGCAGACGGTGCGCATCGAGTATCGCCAGGCCGGTGAGCAGCAG
>JALSTC010000710.1 GCA_026983935.1 Ardenticatenia bacterium | reverse complement strand
GCCGAGGTTTTCCGGCTCGCCTTCGTAGGGTTCCAGCATGGCCGCCGTGCGCGGGCCAAGCGCCCCATCGGCAAAGAGCTTCAGCCCGCCGATGCGAATCCAGTCGTCGCCAAAGCCCCAACGAATGCCCAGCGCCAGGGCATGGGCGATCCACTCGCGGTTGATGTTCTTGACCACGCGCAGACCGAGCTTCCCCTGCTCCCGCAGGATTTGCAGCGCGGCCATACAGTCCGAGCCGTCGAAGTCGTGGATGCCGGTCAGCCCGACCTGCCAGGCCAGACGCTGTGCGTCTGCCATCCAGTCCGCCAGCGTTTCCGGGGAGGGATCGGGGATCAGGGCATTCACCCGTTCCATTGCCGGGTCTTCCAGCAGGATGCCCGTCGGCTGGCCCCGATCGTCGCGCAGGAAGGCTCCACCGGGGGGATCGGGCGTGGCGGCGTCAATACCTGCCAGGCGCAGCGCGGCGCTGTTGACCCAGGCCGCGTGTCCGCTCCGCGCCGTCAGGTAAACGGGATGATGCGGCGCGACGGAATCCAGATCGGCGGCGGTGGGGAAAACCGGCTCCGGCCACAATTCCTGGTGCCAGCCGCGCCCGGTGATCCATTGGCCGGGCGGCGTTTTTTCCGCCCAGGCTCGCACGCGCTGCAGTGCCTCCGCCTTACCCGGCACATCGAACAGGTCTACGCTGTGCAGGGCGCGGGCCACTCCCGCCCAGTGGATGTGCGCATCGGTCAGGCCCGGCAGCACCGTCCGCCCGCCGAGGTCGTCGAGCGCCGTCCCCGCCCCGGCAAGCTCACGCAGTGAGTCATCCCCGACGGCGACAATGCGCTCTCCCATCAGGGCAAGCGCCGCCGCCAGTGGACGCGCCGGGTCAAGCGTGCGGATATAGCCGTTGTAGAGGATGCGATCCACCGTCAGCATGGCCCTCCTCCTTTTTGGCGCTACAGCAGCGCCCGCACACGCGAATCGGCCATGATATGCTGCATGCAGCGCTGACCGGGCACGCCGGGGTCTTCACACTGCTCCACAAAGACGCTGGCCACGGTCACGGCGACCTGCACAGCCTTTTCCCAGGCATCGGGTGCGTAATGCAGGTAGGCCAGCAGCGTGCCGATGAAAATATCACCTGCGCCGGTCAGGTGCTTCGCCTCTTTGATGTCGGGTGCGGGGAAGTCCTGGCGGCGGCCCTGCGTGTAGAGCGTCGCCCCCAGCGGCCCTCGCGTCACCACCAGCCGCGAGGCCATGGTCGCATAGCGCCGTTCCAGCGCGGTGGACATGCCCAGGTCTTCATCGCTGAAAACGGTCACGGCGGCGGTGGGTAGGTAAAGTTCCGCCTCCGTCCAGGGGCCGGTGGAGACCAGCCCGTCCTCATTCCACGTGCGGATCAGCCCCTGCGGCGTCACGCCGACCAGCGAGTCGGGGAAGTTGGCCGGAATCAGGGTTTCGTCCAGCTCCCGGGCAATGGTCGCCAGATGCACAATAGCGGCCTTCCGCCAGTCCGCAGGCAGATCGCCAAAGGTCAGCACGCGGGCATGACCCTCAATCGTCTGGATGCGGCCCGCGTCGGTGTAGGTGTTGACGAAAATCGTGGAGCTTTCCGCCGGGATCAAGTGCAGCGTGATCCCCGCCAGTTGGGCCAGCACCGGATCATCAGGGTGGGCGCTGGTGACCATCCCCACGCGCAGGCCCATGGCCCGTGCAGCGGCAGCGCCATAAGCGACCGTACCGCCAAGCTGCGGCCCGTGCGGCGTCTTGTCATGGGCAATGTGCCCCAGTACCAGATAGTCTATATCCATGGGCGATTTTGACCTCATTGCATGTGATGAAAACGCGCCGGGGCGATTGTCCTCACCCCGGCGTGATTTTAGTCTATTTGGTTAAAGATGCCATCCGCAGTTATTCCGCCGGGACAAAATGGGCGCTGGACCAGGTCTTCGGCTCGGAGGGCGTCAGCGGGGTGGCGGCCCCGTCGCTGACCGTCAGCACCCAGTCGGTCATGGAGCAGTTGTCCACATCCGTGTGCGTGCGCGTGTTCAGAATGATCACATAGGCATAGTCGAAGGGCCGCGTATCCACCGTGCCGCGCTGCCCCAGCGCAAAGACAGAGGCCCGCTGCGTCTCCCGGTCAATGCCCACAACCGTCAGCGTCAGAGTCGGCTGGTTAATGCTGAAGGTGTACACGCCCATACTGGCGATGCGCACATAGTCCACGCCGAGCTGCTCCACGCCGCTGCGGCGCGGCGTGACCTGCCCCGGCCCGTAGACCTCGCCTTCGACGTAGACCGTCGAAGGGAAACGCCCGGCCATGTCGTAGTGGCGCAGCAGATTGCGGATGGCGAAGTGCGTCATCATCTCCTGCGGCGTCGTGCCGAGATCCGTCAGCAGTTGATAGAGGCCATCCATGCCTTCATGGGTGGCGATGTTCTCCCATAGATGCTGCACCACTTCCTGCCCGTAATCCTGCGCCAGCGAATCGATCAACAGCCATTCGGCATAAATGCGGTTGCTGCCCTGCGGGTCGTCCGGCGTGCTGCCGATACACAGATCGGGGTAGAGGAACAGATCGCTGACGTAGGGCGTGGCGTCTTCATCTTCGGGGGCGGCCTGTGTTTCCATCCAGGAGGCGGTGGCCTCATAATACCACTCGCCGCCGATGTCATTGAGATCGTAGCCGAACTGAATGGCATGGTGAAATTCATGGGCGAGCGTGGCCCGCATCAGGGCGTGCGGATCGTCCAGGCCGCTGAAATCATTGTCCAGCACGGCATAGCTGTAGGCGGCCCACTCTTCTTCCAGGTCAGCAGAATTGGGATTGTCGCCGCGCAGTTCTTCCGGCATGGTGTAGCCCAGCGTGCTTTCGCTGTCGAGCACTTCCATCAGGTAGATGTCATAGCGCAGGTCGCCGCCCTCGCCGCAGTCCGCAGGCGGTGCGGGCCAGCCAAAGGCAATGACCTCGGTTTCCCAGACCGAATCCAGCACCGCCGCCACTTCCTGCACAAGTGCCGGGGTCGTGGCGTCAACGCCAGAAGTCGTATAGTGCAGCAGGAAGTACTTGCTCTCCAGGGTCTGCTCCGGGCCGCTCAGCACCGGACGCGGCGAAAGCAGACTGCAGTCCGTGATACGCAGCGATCCGGGCGCGAGGCCGAGCGCATCGTCCGGGTCTATGTAATCGAAAACGGCGATCTGGTGGCCTGTGGGCTGCACCTTGCCGCTGAAGATATCCGGCGCATCCAGCCCGATCACCAGGCGGTAATCCCCGCTGGAGGCGTCGCTGTAATGAGTCACGGCCAGGCTGTAATCGCCATCGCGGGGAATGGTGTAACTGAAGGCGGAATTCAGCCCCCCGCCGCCGTCGTCGTCAGCGATCAGGATGGTGCGAAAGGGCGTATCCCCCAGTGCCAGGTAGGTATCCAGATTGCCGGAGGTCGCTTCGACATACGCATAGAGCGTATGCCCGGCCTGGAGTGCAGGCAGGGTATAAAACACCACCCGGCTGCTGCTGTCAATCCTGCCGGTCAGCTCCTGTATCTGCGGCCCACCCTGGGCCAGCGCGGGCAGGCCCATACTCAACACAAACAGCACTGCAACAAGCTTCCATACAGTTTTCATTTTTGCCCAACTTCTTCCCGTTCGCAGCAGTAAATACCCACTCAGATCGCCATCCTGTTCACTATACGACAGACGGCCTGGCCGTGCATTCCTCCCTTTTTCCTATTATTTACTTATAACGCACCATGCCTGAGCAGGGACGATGCTCCGGCCCTCCCAGGCATGGAAAATGGATTCTATTGACTGACGAAATGGCCGACGGCGTCAGCGATTCTGCACCGGCACGATGGTCACCTTACGGCTGCTCCCCTCACCAACGCTCTGAGTATAGACGTCGGTGCGGTCGCGCAGGGTCAGGTGAATGATGCGGCGCTCATAAGCGGGCATCGGCTCCAGCGTGACGGTGCGCCCGCGCTGGACGGCCTGCTTGGCCATCCGCAGCGCCAGGCTGCGCAGCCGCTTCTCCCGGCGGGCCTTATAATGCTCTACATCCACGACGATATTGGCGCGGCTTTGCAGCTCCCGGCTGACGATCAGGCGGGTGATATACTGCAGCGCGGAGAGCGTATCACCGCGCCGCCCGATCAGCGTCCCCAGATCACGCCCAAGCACCTGAAGCACAAGGGGGCTGGTTTCCTTCTGGTCGGCGGCCTCCACATAGTACGCCTCGATCCGGGTGTCCTCAATCCCCATCCGGGCGAGAAGCTCCCGCAGCGTATCCTCCGCCACGCGGGCCAGCTCGTCATCTGGTGCTGGCGGTGTGGCAGCCAGTTCCAGTTCTGCCTCCGGCGCGGGGGCGGGACGGGCTTTCTTTCTGGCGGCTGGTTTCGGAGCGGGCGTGGGCGGCTTCTGCTTGCGCGAGGGAGGCGCCAGCAGCGTGAGGCGCACCTTCGCCTGCCGCCCGCCGATGCCGAAGAAGCCTTTGGTGGATTCTTCCAGCACTTCGACGATGACGTCTTTCATGTCTGCGTCGAGCTTCTTCAGGCCATTCTGGATTGCCGTATCAACATCTGGCCCGACAGCCTCGACGAACCGTGGTTCCGACATAGATTGCCTCTCTCATTCGGCCTTGCTGGTTTTGGCTTTGGCTTTACGACGCGACTTACTGCCTTCCGGCTGCTCTTCGCTGGCTTTTGACCGTCCAAACAGATTGCGGAAATCCGCCCGACCCATCATGGAGTACTGGACGATGCCGATCAGGTTGGAAACCACAAAGTAGATGGAGAGGCCGGAGGCAAACGACAGCGAGAAGAAAAAGAACATCACCGGCATAACGGTGGTCATCGAGCGGGTCATGGCCGCCGCCTGCCCGCCGCCATCGTCTGAAGTTGACGGCGGCATGATCAGGCGCTGCTGCAGCCAGGTGGTGACCAGCACCAGGATGGGGAGGATGTAGAGCGGGTCCGGCTGGGCCAGGTTCAGCCACCAGAAATGATTCTGAAGCGGAATGAGCGTGTCCAGCCCCGGCGCCAGGATGCGCCCGTTGAGGTCGAGGAGCTGCAGCGGCGTCGCGCCCAGCACCTGGATAATGGCCTGGTAGAGGCCGATCAGAATAGGGAACTGGATCAGCAGCGGCAGACAGCCGCCCATCGGGTTGACGCCGTGCTCACGGTACAGATCCATCTGGGCCTGAGCCAGTTTTTCCCGGTCGCCCTTGTATTTTTCCTGCAGCTTCTTCAGCTTGGGCTGTATTTCCTGCATGGCCTTGCTGGAGCGCTGCTGCTGCGTGGTCAGCGGCCAGGTGAGCAGCCGGACGAGAACGGTGAAGGCCACGATGGATATCACCATGTTCTGCCCCAGCAGTTGGTAAAGGAAGAGCAGAACGGTGATGAAGGGGTTAAGAATGAGATCCCACAGAGACATATGCTTTTTTCCTGGCTATTCGCTGCTGGCGGCTGCCGGATAGCGCCAGATTTCCTGGCCGTTTTCGATATTGTAAGCGATCAGCATCCGGTCACCTGCGAGCGTGCTGACGACCACCACGTCCTCACCGAGCAGCACGGGATTGCTGAGTATATCCGCGCCTGCCGTCTGGTTCCAGACGGGCAGCCCCGATTCGCGATTGACGGCATATACATGATCGTCCCGCGAGCCGACGATGACCACATCCCCCGCGACAAGCGGCGTGGCGGGGATGGCTCCCTCGGCAATCTGCTGCTGCCAGAGCGGGTTGAAGGTCTCCGCCTCCAGGGCGTAGAGCGTGCCGCTCAGGTCGGCAAAATAAATCACGCCGTCCACCAGGGCCGGGCCGCCCCAGACCCAGTTGCGGGCATCAAAGGTGCGCAGGATTTCGCCATCCTCGGCGGAAACCGCGAACAGCTTATGGGCAAAACTGCCCACATACAGCACCCCATCAGCGTAAGCGGGCGTCCCGGCGATGGCCCCTTCCAGGTCCTGCTGCCAGAGCACCTCGCCCGTATCAATATCCAGCGCGTAAATGTTGTGATCCAGCGACGTGACGTAAACCGTGTCTTCCAGGATCAGCGGGGTGGCCCAGATGCCGCGATCGGTGGGGAAGAACCACTCTCGCTCGCCGGTGCGCTGGTTCAGGGCCAGCAGGCCGCCCGTGCCTTCCCCGGCGAACACCTTGCCCTGGGCGACGGCCAGCCCGCCGATGATGCGATCGGCGGCGTCCTCATTGACCCAGAGCTGCGCGCCGTTGTCGCGATCCAGGGCGTAGACCTTGCGATCGAAGCCGCCAACGTAGACGACATCCTCCGTCAGGGCGGGGGGGGCATAAAACTGCGCCTGCCCACGGTCCCCCGGCGGCGGAAATTCCCAGCGGGCGGCCCCGGCTTCATTGAGCCGCACCACCCGATCCTGGTTGGCCATGACCAGCCCGTTCGAGTCAACACCCAGCCCGGCCCAGCTCCCGGCGACGGAGGTCGGGCCGCAGGCCGCGGCCAGCAAAACAAGCGAAAGAATCAACAGCAGCAGTGCACGATGACGCCGCACCGGCCACAATCCTGTGGACGACTGCCGGTTATGCAGATGTGAATTGATGATAGTCAAGGTGGCTCCTTCAAGGCACCGGATCATACCCGCCGGGATTGAGTGGATGGCAGCGTGAAATGCGCTTGGCACCCAGCCAGCCGCCTTTCACCACGCCGTACTTCTCAATCGCCTGGTAGGTATAAACAGAACAACTCGGTGTAAAACGGCAGCTCGGCGGCAGAATGCGCGACAGAGTCAACTGGTACAGACGAATCAGGCCCAGGGCCAGCCGCTGAAATATCCGACCGATAAACCTGAACACAACCACGACAAGTTCCCTCTCTTACTGTGCCTGCGATCGATCCTCGCCAAGCAGGCCAGCCCGCTGCAGCAGAGATTGCATCGCATTGAGCAGTTCTGGGTAAGCACAGTGGACCGCCGGCTGGCGGGCGATAAAAACCATATCATAGCCCGGCGCGATCAGGGGATGCCAGTGCCGGATGGCTTCTCGAATACGTCGTCTGGCCCGGTTGCGTGCAACGGCGGTTCCCAGCCTGCGCGTGGTGATGATCCCGTAGCGGTTATGGGACAGGTCGTTAGGCGCCACACTGAGCACCAGATAACGGTTGGCATGGCTGCTGCCTGTTTCCCGCAGCCGCCGGAAATCCGCCGCACGCCTAAGCCGTAAACGCCGCTGCATTCACCGGGTCGTCAATCAGCTTTTCCAGTTGATCTTCTTGACGTGCCCCAGCTTGACGGACAGCCGCTTACGGCCCTTTGCCCGCCGCGCTTTGAGCACCGCACGCCCCCCACGACTCTGCATCCGCCTGCGGAAGCCATGGACGCGGAGCCGACGGCGTTTTTTCGGTTGCCATGTACGTTTTGGCATGATGACAAGTCCCTCTGAAACATGGATTTCGGGGCGCAAAAGTGACGCCAAAAAAAGCACGCACAATTGCGCGCAACGACCCACAAGTATATCCAATGGTGATCACCGGGTCAAATGTGAATTTGCCAAAAATCGGTGTCGCAGTCGCCAGGGGGCCAGCGCCCCGGAATCACTTCCGGGGCGACCGGTCTACCGGCTGAACAGAATCGTGGGATCGAGCAGGCCGCTGGACATACGGGCCCAACTGGTCTCATTGGCGTTGGTCGTGGCGCGGATTTCCAGGTGCACATGCGGCGCTTCGGAGTTGCCGGTCGTGCCGCAGGTGCCGATCTGCACCCCGCCGGAGAGCATCTGCCCGGCCTGTACGCTGCGTGTTTGCAGGTGGGCGTAGATAGCGAAGATGTGCGCGCCGGGCATCCCTTTCTCCGCCAGCGCCGCCCGCGTGGACTCCGGCAGCAGGTCATGCAGATAGCGCACGATGACGAAATGGCCGTAGCCCCAGCCCCAGCCGGGGTCACTGAAGATGCGCGGGTCGCCCAGCGAAAGGCCGTGATCGAGCGTGCGCGGCTTCTCCGGCGTGGCATTGCGTGCTTCAAAGGAAGTGATCACCAGCCCGCCGCGTGGACCGCACAGCACCGGCTCGCCCTGCGCCGCGCCCAGGTCCCAGCCGGGATGGTTCGGCTGCGGCC
>JALSTC010000709.1 GCA_026983935.1 Ardenticatenia bacterium | reverse complement strand
AGAGCGGATGTCGGGCAGGTGCGGGTTGGGGCGGTGCGGCACTTTCGCGTCGGCTGTGTCCAGCGCGATCACCGGTTGCGCGTGTGCCGTCACCTGTCCGATGACCGACTGCGAGCCAACTTCCAGCGACCAGTTGAGTTCGAGCATCTTCTTCCCGGCCTCACCTGTACTGGCCTGGAGTACGGCCTCGGTGCGGGCTTTGTTCACCAGGAAGACCTGCGCGTGGTCGTAGCCGAAGTTGTCACGGATGAGATTCACCACGCGGGGGAGCAGCTCTTCGATGTCCAGAATTGAGGTGACCGCCCGGCTGACTTCGGCGGAAGTCTGAAGCTGGCGGGCACGCCGTTGAGTCTGTTCCAGCAGTCGCCGGGTCTCAACAGCGGAGGCAACCTGACCGGCCAGCGAGCGGTAAGACCGGAGCAGTGCAGCGCTGTGGTGTATAGGCTGATCATAGCGGATTTGCAAAGCCCCCACCAACTGCCCGGCGACAGACAGCGGCAATGTAACAGTGGTATAGGGCAGCTCTGTGAAGCCCACAGCTTTGAATCGTTCGGCCATGGCCGGATTTCGGGCCAGTATCGCCGGGATGTTTTCGACGATGATCGGTTCGTCCTGTTGCAGTGCGTCCAGCGAGAAGTATTCTGTCAGGTTGGCGACGAAGTTCGGTGAAAGTGGAGAGGAGACGCTGTCGGATCGTTTCCAGGAAGCCACGAGGTACGGGATTGGTTTTGTTGTTTCCTCGCTGCTTTCCAGCAGGACGATATCGGCGTGGGTGGCTTCCGGTGGCAGTGTAAAGGAAGCAAAGGTATCCAACACCTGCTGGATGGTCTGGGCCTGGGTGATCTCGCGGCTGGCATTGTAAAGCTGGACGGTTTGCTGGAGGGCTGCCTCGGTCTGGGCTTTCAGGCGTGCATTCTGCAGCGCGATAGCGGCCTGGTCGGCCAGCGCTTCCAGGAAGCGAAGATTGTCCAGAGGTATATTGTGGGGTGTGCTATAGCCGCATATCAGCCAGCCGATTGTTTCGCCGCCGATCGTCATCGGAACGGTAACGAGGGCACGGATACCGTTGGCTTCCAGTGCCGCCCGCTCATCTTCACTCAACGCGGTGTCGTTCGGGACATTGTAGACCTGGTGCACACCTTCTGGCCTGAGCACACTGTCGGGGTAAGGATTCCCCTGATTTTCAGGATATGCAGCAGCGACGGTAATCCCTTCTTCCGAGTCCGGGTCCAGCGGGGTGACCAGCACATGTGTGAAGTTTGACGGGACGTTGATCTGCAAATGTTCGACCACAGCACTGGCGATATCCGGGACTTCCTGGCTGGCCGTAATGGCCCTGTTGGCCTCATACATGGCTGTCGTTTCGTGCAGGGTTTCTTGCAGGGCTGTTTGCAGGTCACGCAGCTCGCTGATGTCCTGCAGCACGTTGACGATGGCCGTCACATTGCCTGCGGTGTCTGTGATTGGCGCTGCGTGGCTCAGCACGCTGACGGTGTAGCCATTGGGCTGAAGGATGGCCAGGTCTTCGCTGAACGTCGTTTGTCCGGTTCTGGCGGCCAGCACTGGCGGCAGTTCTTCCAGAGGATAGGGCGTGCCGTCATCTGCCCATATCAGCCGTTGCTCTTCCACCAGAGCATGCAGATTAATCTGCTGGCCAAACATCTGCACTGCGCGCTCATTGGCCATTGTGGCCTGGAAAGTGTCCGGA
>JALSTC010000708.1 GCA_026983935.1 Ardenticatenia bacterium | reverse complement strand
ATTTTATCATCCGCTGCCTGGATTGCCAATGTACGGCATGGAGTTTTGCGGCTGGATTCGACCTGATTGGCGTGCTGTAATCGCCAGCCTTTTGACCGGGTTGGGGCGGAGATCGCTTATTCGCGCACGGCCAGCGTGCTTTCCATGAGCACCACGGTATACGGCTGCCACGTCGAGAGCAGCCAGTAAAGCTGCACACGCCCATCCGGCAGCAGACGGGTGAAGCGCTCCAGCACATAAGGGCCGTAAAGCTCACCCTGACCGCCCAGGCGATCGGTCTTGTCGTCACCGACGAAGCGGCCATAAGCCGGACCGTTGCCGTAGTCATGGGCGGGATCAAAGAGGACGATAGAATCGCTCCACGGCCCCCAGGGCTGCTCTGCCACACGCAGACGAATTTCCCGGCGGGCCGCATTATATGTTGCCATCCACAGTCCCAGCGTCCGGTTGTAGTGCACCAGCGGTTCCCCAAATCCCCATCCATGCGGCACCAGTGACATCAGGCCGGGGCCTTCGCCGTGTTCGATGGTGAATATCGCCGTGGAGTCGGCTTCCTCCGTTGACCAGGAAAGCTGCATCCCTTCCGCAGTGGACGTGATCGCTGACAGGAACCGCACGGCGCTGCGATCTCCCTGGCGCAGGCTTTGCAGGGGCGTTGCCGCCAGATAGACCTGGTTATGCTCCTGATCGCCGCTGCCGAAAACCAGCACCCAGGGAGCCTGTCCGGACGGCAGCCCCGGAATATCCGTGTCGTAGCGGGCGGCGGCTATATCAACAAAATGCGTGCTGCCAAAGTCATACACCTTCTGGAATGTGCGCCCATCATCATCGGATCGGGCGACCAGCGACCGCTCAGCGCCATCGGCAGTGAACCAGACGAACATCGTCCTGCCATCGCCCAACCCTGCCACCGGCGCATTGAGCGTGCCCAGGTCTACGCAGTCTGCGCCCCCCTGATCGGGGCAGGTGATATGCGGATTCAGGTAGCCGCGCCCGCTTTGCGAGTCGGTGAGGAAGGTCAGAAAGAACTCTTCGGGAGTGGTGGCTTCTGTATAAGCAATGGCATCGTCGTGATATTCATCCCAGCCGGGCGCTTCGGGGTCGGAATCGCCAAAAAGCAGCCAGAGGTTGCCCTGAAACTCAAACGGCGAGCCGAGGTCGGTGACGCCCAGATTGAAGCGGCTTTCAGTAAGCTGACGGGTGGGGAGCAGAGTCTCGAAATCAATATCGCCGATGATCTGTTCCACTTTGCGTGTGTTCAGCACAACAAAAGGCGCTGGTGTCGCTGGTGCCGTCTGCGCTGACGGCTCCGACGGGCCGACTTCCATCACGATCTGGCCGATGTGCAGATTGTAGGTCAGGCCACCGCCGCCGGAGCCGGTGAAATAGACGTCAGTCGGGCCTGCACCTTTGGGCAGCAGGCTGGCGATAAAACCGGCAGGAAGGAAGGCGGCCCGATGCCATGGCCCCCAGGGGGTCGGCGCTTCATACAACGCGCCGACGGGGATAGTGTCCGTCACCCCCTCCAATCCAGCCTCTGTACCCGGCATGTTCCCTACCAGCCCACTCAGGAAGAGATAGCGCTGGATGCCTTCATGGTAGATGGCCGATGCCTGCGCCATTGTCTCCAGCCCCTCAAGGGGAGCGGCTTCATCCGGCACAGACGACCAGACCGGCATGCCGTTTTCGTCCAGCCCGGCAAAGTACTCATAGGCGGTG
>JALSTC010000707.1 GCA_026983935.1 Ardenticatenia bacterium | reverse complement strand
ATGGTGCTTTTGTTAGGAGTGATGGCATCAGGATTAGTCGATCCCGGATGGGGGATCTTTTCACTCTTTGGAATGGTTATGGCTAGTTACGTTCGAGCCAAGGCGGAATCCAAACCAGGGCTGGATAGCTGTAATGTTGGATTTGCTGGCCGGTTGGAGAAACTGTTAATTTTGTTAGTGGGACTGGTATTGGAATTGACCGGCCTACTGGCGGGCGCTTTAGGTTGGGCAGTGATCTTGATCGGCATTATTTCTCACACTACAGCATTGCAGCGTTTACTGTACGCACGGCACCATCTTGCTGATTTGCCGGAATGATCGAGAGCAGTTAGGAGAATCTAAGTATGTCGTTCGACAGTCTAGGTATTCACATTGGGCCACTCTATATCCGTTACTATGGCCTCTTGATCGTGGGCGGAATGTTGCTGGCGGCCAGTCTGGCTGCCTGGATGGCCAAGCGGGATGGACGCGACCCGGATCATGTCTGGGGTGGGCTGACGTGGGCGCTGATCCCCGGCATCATCGGTGCACGACTATGGTTTGTCTTCTTCCCGTCCATTTCAATGGTCGAGCGTGGCTTTACCCCCGGCTGGTTTCTGACTCATCCGTTTGATTTGACTAACGGGCCGCTGGCGATCTGGAACGGCGGGCTGGGCATCTTTGGTGCGGTGATCGGGGGGGGCATCGGCGTGGTGCTTTACGCCCGGCGGCATCACCTGCCGTTCTGGGAATGGGTAGATATCGCCGCGATCGTCCTGCCGGTCGGGCAGGCCATTGGCCGTTGGGGAAATTTTGTCAATCAGGAGCTGTATGGCCCGCCGACAACGCTGCCCTGGGGTATCACTATTAAGGCGGCAAGTCGTGTTGGTCCTTATACCGATATGGTGACCTATCCGCCTGACACGTTATTTCATCCGATTTTCCTGTACGAGTCGCTCTGGAGTGCCCTTAGTGTGGTGGTTCTGCTGTATCTCTGGCTGAATTTGCGCGATCGCTTCAAGAAGGGCGATTTCCTGTTGATGTATCTTGTCTCTTATTCGCTGATCCGCTTCTTATTGGAATTCTTGCGTGTAGAACTCACATTGATAGGCGGCATTAATGTTTCACAGGTGGTGACGGGTCTTGCTGGCCTGCTGGCGCTGGGCATTTTGGTCTGGCGGCATCGTCCCGGTGCACCGCAAACTGGCTACTATGCCGGTTTGCCAGGAGAGGAAACTGGGGAGGCGATCACCTCTACAGGTGGTGGGGATGCCCGGACGGCATGAGTTGAAGCGTGTCACGGCATTCACTGTAGTCCCGAAGTGCCATAGGCAGGCCGCGCAGTACCGATAAAATAGGATAGGTGTAGGGTGCAGGAAGATGGCAGGCGATGGCCGGGTGATGATCGAAACGCAGGGACTGACCAAGGACTTCGGCGACTTTCGTGCAGTTGACGATGTGACGTTAAATGTGGAAGCCGGGACGGTGCTCGCCCTGCTGGGGCCAAATGGCGCTGGCAAGACGACCACCGTCCGTATGATGACCTCAATCCTCAAACCGACGGCAGGATCGGCGCGCATCGCCGGATATGACGTGACCACCCAGCCGGTAGAAGTGCGGCAAAATGTCGGCGTGCTGACCGAGCAGCACGGCCTTTATGAGCGAATGCGCCCGCTGGAGTACCTGGATTTTTTCGCCCGGCTCTATCATCTGGATGCACAGACCCGCCGCAAACGGGCTAAAGCACTGATGGAGCGCTTTGGCCTGGCCGATGCATACGGCAAGCGTCTGGGTGAATTCTCCAAAGGGATGAAGCAGAAGCTGGCACTGGTGCGCGCTATGCTTCACGACCCGCCCGTCCTGCTGCTGGATGAGCCAACCAGTGCCATGGATCCGCAGAGCGCCAAGCTGGTGCGCGATTCCATACTGGAACTGCGTCGCGATGCGCATACGTTCATTGTGACCACGCATAACCTGAATGAGGCCCAGCTACTGGCGGATCGCATCGCGATCATCCGCCAGGGGCGCATCATTGCGGAAGGCACCTTTGAGGAGCTTTCCAGGCGCTTCGTCGGCGTGCCGACAATGGAACTGCGTGTGCGTGTGCCATTGAATGGGCTGGTGCAGGAGATCAGTGACATGGTTGAAGTCATCGGGTATGGTGACCACTGGCTGCGCTATCGTGTTGAACAGCCGGAGATCACCAATCCGCATCTTTTGCGGCGGCTCACCTCCCTGGGCGTAGACGTGATCACATTAAGCCCCCTGCAGGAAACGCTGGAAGCGATTTACCTCCGTATTGTGGCGGAAGATGAACAGGTGGAACATGATAACGGCAGCATCCCCCGGTACGCAGACGCCATCGCCAGCACGTCCCCGTAGCTTCTGGGCCACTTTCCAGCACACGATGGGCAATGCGCTGATCGTGACCCGCCGTGAGGTCACCGATAGTTTCCGCGATTGGCGCATCATGGCGCCGATCTTGATCTTGACACTGGTTTTCCCGGCGCTGTCGCAGTTCGGCGCGAACCTGATGCTGAACTTCGTGACCCAGTATGGCGCGGAACTGCTTGGTGAGCGCACGATTCCTTTTCTGCTGATGATCGTCGGATTCTTCCCGATTTCGCTCTCTCTGGTGATTGCGCTGGAGACCTTTGTCGGGGAGAAGGAACGGCGCAGCCTGGAACCTCTGCTTTCCACGCCGCTGACCAATCTGGAGCTTTATATTGGCAAAACGCTGGCGGCCATGATCCCGCCGCTGCTTTCCAGCTACATCGGCATGGCGGTCTATATGGGCAGCCTGCTTTTTGGCGAGCTGGCCTGGCGGCCCCAACCGATGCTGATCGTGCAGATCATCCTGCTGACCACCGCACAGGCACTGCTGATGGTCACAGGCGCGGTAGTGGTTTCCAGCCAGGCGACGACCACACGTGCGGCTAACCTGCTGGCGAGTTTCATCATCGTGCCGATGTCGCTCTTGATCATTCTGGAAAGCATCGTCATGTTCGGCGCCCCGGATGCCGAATCGCCGAACGGGATTTTTGCGCTGTGGGTCATCCTGATCGGGCTGCTGATCGGGACGGCATTATTCATGCGCGTGGGAACGCGCCTGTTCAGTCGTGAGGAACTGCTGGGGCGCACGCTGGACATGCTGAATCTGCGCTGGATGGGCCGCACATTCTGGCTGGAATTCCGGGGCCGGGCCGCGCCCGGCCTGCCGGGCTGGTACAGGCAGGAGGTGTTCCCGGCAGTGCGGCAGCTTGGCCGTCCGATGGTTGTCGTTCTGCTGTGTATGCTGGCGGCTTTTGTCGGTGGATGGCTTGCCGGGCAGAGTCCAGCCTGGCGGCTGCCAGCGGCGAGCACCAATGATGAGGTTCAGTTGACGGAGAACTTCCGTGACTGGTTCGAGCTGGGCAGCAGCCCGACCGGTGTGATGCTGGCGATCTGGCAGAACAGCCGGGTGCTGCTGGCAGCAACGCTGCTGGCCGTCATCAGTTTTGGTGTGATGGCTGTTGTTCTGGCAATTCTGCCTTTTGGTATTCTTGGCTGGGTTTTTTCGCAGTTCTTGCTGCTGGGGCTGAACCCGATGCTGTTCCTGGCGGCGGTTGTCCCGCACAGCCTGGTGGAGATTCCGGCCATTTTGCTGGCGACGGCTGCCGGGCTGCAGTTGGGAGCAGTCGTCACCCGGCGGCTGCCGCCGGGGAAAACGGTGAGTGAAGTCTGGCTGGCCGCTGCGGCGGATGCGGCAAAAGTTGGGGTGGGGCTTGTGTTACCCATGCTGATCGTAGCCGCCCTGATCGAGGTTTATCTCACGCCATCTGCGGTGCAGATGGTGCTTGGAGCAGGATAGCGATGGAGATTGCCACCCTTTATCCCCGGTAAAAGCCGGGGATTTTTGTTATGAGGTGCTTGCCCTTCAGCCAGATCACCTATACAATTTTTATGCCGTACGCTTTGTGCAATGCAATATTGAAGAGTGTGAGGAGAAGAGAAGACATGAAGAAGATTTTGGCTTTACTGCTGGCTGCCGCCTTTGTCCTGTCCGCTGCCCCCCTGACGGGGGTTTCAGCGCAGGGCGGTCTTGGCAGCGAAGATAACCCGATCCAGGTGTATTTCGTCCCCTCGGTGGATGCTCAGGTGATTGTTGAGGGCGGCGAGATCATGGCTCAGGCGCTTCAAGAGGCGACGGGCTTGCACTATGAGGTGTTCGTGCCGACTTCCTATGCAGCAACGATTGAGGCCATGTGCGCGGCTCCAGAGAACTCAATGGGGTTCATCCCGGCTGCGGGCTACGTGCTGGCTCACGACCGCTGTGGCGTTGAGGTTGGCGCGGCAGCCGTGCGCTTCGGTTGGCCGGTGTACTGGGCGCAGTACCTTGTCCGCCGCGACAGCGATATCTTCACCTTTGGCGACCTGGAAGGCAAGACCTGGGGCTATGGTGATCCCACCTCGACATCCGGCTTTATCGTCCCCTCGGTCGAACTGCAGGCCGCAGGTATCGAAGTTGGCGATACGGTGGAAACCGGCGGCCACAACCAGACGGTGCTGGCCGTCTATAACGGCGAAGTGGACTTCGGGACGACCTACTTCAGCCCGCCGCTGATGCCGGAAGGCCATGCTCCCTGGAATTACGGCGACCTGCCGGAGCCATATGACCTGACGGTTGATGAGTCGTATATCGGCGAGGACGGCAAACTCTATGTCGGCGACATCCGCATCATGGATGCCCGCGCTTCTGTACGTGAGACTGCCCCGGATGTGGTGGACCAGGTCCGTATCCTGCGCCTCAGCGACCCGATTCCTAATGACACGCTGAGCTTTGGCCCGGACTTCCCACCTGAGCTGCGTCAGCAGATCATTGACGCCCTGATCGCGTTCTCCGAAACCGAAGCATGGGACCAGTCCATCGGCAGCGAGGACTTCTATAGCTGGAGCACATTGCAGCCGATCACCGATGACGTGTTCGATTCGGTCCGTTTGCAGTTCGAAATCCTCGGTATGACGGAAGAGGATGTGTTTGGCGAAGGGTAAACAACCCGCCAGATAAATACATAAAGCGGTATACTTACGGGCAGAGTGAAGGATTTTCCTCTGCCCGTTTTTTTGCACCGGAGAAGGCGATGCTCAAAATTGAACATCTCACCAAAATCTATGACAATGGCGTCCTGGCGCTTGATGATGTCAGCTTTGAAGTGCCGGATGGCCAGTTCGTGGTGATCATCGGCCTGAGTGGGTCCGGTAAATCCACGCTGCTGCGCTGCATCAACCGCCTCATAGACCCGACCGAGGGGCGGATCATCTGGAATGGGCTGGATATCACGGCGGCCACCGATGAGGAACTGCGCCAGATTCGGCGGCGCTTCGGGATGATCTTCCAGCACTTCAACCTTGTGACGCGCTCTAAAGTGATCACCAATGTCCTCGCCGGGCGGTTGGGATATACCAACCCGATGTGGAGCCTGGTCAACCACTTTTCGCGGGAGGATAAGGAGATGGCGCTGGCCCAGTTGGAGCGCGTCGGCATCCGCGACAAGGCCTACAACCGCGCTGATGAACTCAGCGGTGGGCAGCAGCAGCGTGTGGGCATCGCCCGCGCACTGATGCAAAACCCGGAGCTGATGCTGGCCGATGAGCCAGTTGCCAGCCTGGATCCGGCGACTTCCCACTCGGTGATGAAGTACCTGGAACTGCTCAATAAAGAGGATGGCATCACCATTCTTTGCAGTTTGCATTTCCTCAGTCTGGCGCGGGCGTATGCCGATCGCATCATCGCGCTCAAAGACGGCAGGCTGGAATTTGATGGCCTGCCGGACGAGATTGATGATAAGCGCTTCAAGGATATCTACGGCGAAGATGCCGTCCGTGTGGAGATTTCTTAGGAGCTTCATGTGAACAACAACAATGGTCTATCTTCATCACGCGCAGCACTGCGCCGACTGTTGATCGTGGTCGGTGTTGTGGTTGGTGTTTTCATCTATGCCTATGGCTGGCGGGTGACCGACATCAGCCTGGAGGAAACCCAGGACCCGATTCGGCAGGATTCGCTGCAGCGTGCGCTGCGTGAGCTGCTTTCCCCGGATATCTTTGACCAGGATCGCGAGTCGGATTTCGTGGATGCCAACTTCCAGTTCGAGTGCCTGGAAAACGGACAGCCTGTTGAACAGCCGCCGCGGGAGGCCGATGATCCCTACATCGTGCTCACACCGGACTGCGGCGTGCGCGGCGATATGGTGACGGTGGAAGGTTTTAACTTCAAGCCGAATGTGGATGCCTTCATCCGCTGGGTTCCTCCTACCGGCCAGGCACGACCGCTGGTGCGGACAGATATTGATGATGGCGGGCATTTCCTGACAACTATCGAAGTGCCGGGTATTCGCGGCAGCAGCGGCGAGATTCATCAGGTGGAAGTAGAGGAAAGCTGGCCGGTTGGCCTGCCGTACTTCAGTGAGACCACGCACACCGTCGTTGAAAAGATGATCGAGACGATCTTCCTGGCGCTGATGGCGACCACGCTTGCGGTGCCTATCGCGGCGGGGCTGAGCTTTCTGGCTGCCCGCAATTTGATGCGACAGGTGCATCTACCGATGGGCAATGTGCTGGTCGGCTTCGTGCTGCTGCCGGTGGGCTGGTGGCTGGGGGGGGTGCTGCTGGGACCGGTGGGGCAGTTAGGTGTGCGCTGGGGCAGTGAAGTGCTGCCGGGCCTGATAGGTGGTGTGGCTGTGGTGGCTGTTTTTGCCGTTGTTTCACACTTCAGCGGCAGGGTGCACTTCCGGGCATACAGCCTGGCTTACCATCTCCGCGGACTGGTGATGAATTTCCTGCTGCTGCTTGTTGTCGTGTTCGTGTTGGGGGCGCTTGGCGGGATTGGTGTCTGGCTTGGGGAGCAGCTCCATGTCGGTCTGCTGGCCGACCTGGGGAATTTCGTCGGTACGCTGGGCCGCCTGGTGGAGCTGACCATCTCCCTGATCGCGGGGCTGGGGATGGCTTTTCTCGCTGCCTCTGCGGGTATAGACCTGACTCGGGGGCCGCTGAAGAGGGTACAGCCGATTCCCGGCCATGTATTTGGCGGCCTGCTGGGTATCCTCGGCGGCGGGCTGGCGATGGGTCTGTTCGCGCTTGTGGCCAATCAGGCCGCGCTGCTGGGGCTGCTGCCTCCGCTCGTTGCGGCGGTGCTGACGATGCAAATCGTGGCGATGGTTTACAACCGCCTGTTTTCCCTGACCAAACTCAACGACACCAATACCCATCAAACCGCGCGGCTGGTGCTGGGCGCGGTTGGCGCGGTGATCGTGTTTTTCCTGGCCTACAATTATCTGGACACGTCACGGGCCATTGTTGATGGCCGCCTGCCATCATCACTTGAATGGCAGTTAGGCGCATTCCGTGTGCAGGAGTATCTGGCGAAAGCGGTGATCATTGGTGCGGTGCTGGGTGGCATTGGTGGTGCGCTGGGCGGTGTCCATGCGCCGTTCCCGCTGGGGATGACCATTTATACCATCACCCGCACGATACTCAATGCCCTGCGCTCCATCGAGCCGCTGATCATGGGTATCGTGTTCGTCATCTGGGTTGGCATCGGGCCGTTCGCCGGTGTGCTGGCGCTGATGCTGCATTCGATCGCCGCGCTGGGCAAACTCTACTCCGAACAGACAGAAAACATCTCGCCCGGCCCGATCGAGGCCATCCAGGCAACCGGCGCGACTCGCCTGCAGACGATTGTCTACGGCGTGGTGCCGCAGATCGTCCCGCCCTATATCGCCTTCACCATGTACCGCTGGGACATCAATGTGCGTATGTCCACGATCATCGGCTTCGTCGGCGGCGGTGGCATCGGCTTCCTCTTGCAGCAGCAGATTAATTTGCTGCGCTACCGCGGCGCGGGCGTGGCGGTGCTGGCCATTGCCATCGTCGTTTCGGTGCTGGATTACGCCAGCGCGACGATCCGGGAGCGCATCGTTTAGCTGCGTATGGGGTTGATTCAACGGAGAAAACTTCAGCTTTGCAGGCTGATGGCAAAGGAGCAGCAAGCAGCGTGACAATGATCACTTTCGTGGATACTTTTCGTCCTGCGGCGGCGCGGCGGGCCGTGCGCTACGATGCGGCGCTGATCATCGGTGGGGCACTGATCATCG
>JALSTC010000706.1 GCA_026983935.1 Ardenticatenia bacterium | reverse complement strand
AGCCTTGCCGTCAAGGTACCACTCGTTGACCTTCATCACCGGCCAGCCGAAGAACGTCGCTTCAATGTAGTGCCGGTAGCCCTGGCCCGCGCTGTGCGTGATCCTGAACCGCGCCGGGAAGCGTATCCCGAAGACCCGCAGCGTAACCGACCCGGTGATGACCGCCGATTCGATAAGCGGCACACGATCCCCGATGATCGCCTTGAAGAATCGGGCAACCGGCGCGGGCAGATCCGATGGCAGGGCTGTGGTGTTCATCTCCGGCGTCTGCGCCGGATATGCCGGGAAGCGCCCCGGTTTCACCCGGAGTCCCAGCCATCCAGCGGTCAGAAGTGCTGTCAGAAGGACTGCACCGGTAAGCAGAAAGCCGCCCATCGGTAGACTTCCTTTCCTGTGGTCGGGTCAGAGCGGCAGGCGCGGCATAATGATAAGCAGGGCCAGGATCACGATGTTGATCGCCACGCCCATGAAAGCGACCGTCCAGTCCAGCGCCGTGAGCGCCAGCGACAGCAGCGCTGCCCCCCACATCACAGCCTGCCACCAATCCTGTTGTGTCAGCAGTCCGTAAGCGGCGGCCACAAAACCGACGGTGGCAATCAGCCACAGCGCCCCAAACAGCCGGATGCCGCTGTCCCCCACCTCCCACTGCCCGTTGAGCAGGGCGGTTTTATAGGGCAGTTCCTTGATCTCGGCCAACTGCCAGTATGTTGTGAATCCCATCAGGTGGATCAGCCCGTGCATGAATACCAGGGCTGCCGCGCCATACAGGAACGCTTTCGTCATCTCCATCATGCCTTTTCCTGCTGCCTGATCGTGCCCTGCACGAAGATATCGGCGAACTGACGTATGATCGTTTCCGGGGGAAGCCCCGGCGTGGATTTGACCTGAAAGATGGTCCGCAAAAACACCTGGGCGGAGAACAGGCTGTCAAAAGCGGCAGCGAGGGCGTCCGGATCGAATTCGCTGCGCACCACGCCCCTTTCAATCTGCCGCCGGAAATAATCGGCAATCAGCGTCTGGTTCTGGCCGGATGTGCTCAGGACAATCTCGCGGATTTCCGGCACCTCGGAGGCATCGCACAGCAGCAGGCGCACGAGATCGAACCGCTCTGCCATATCCGCTGCCTGTGCCCGCGCCATTGCCAGGATATCCCCGGCATAGTCACCGGTCAGGTGCTGCTCAAAGGTTGCCGCGAAGCCCGACGCGACAAAGTTTTCCGCGCAGGCCAGCAGCAGGCCTTTTTTGCTGCCGAAATGCCGGAACAGAGTCACTTCATTGACCCCGGCCTCGGCGGCAATGGCGCGTGTCGTCGCCCGTGCGTAGCCGACGCGGCCAAAAAGCCGGGTTGCCGCTTCCATGATGCGCTGGCGCGTGGCATCTGTGCCGCTTTCGGTGGTGGATCGGGGTGTCATGTTGCCGCCTCTACGAATGCTATTTCCCGTCGTATAAAAGCAAGCGCCTGCTTGCTGGCATCATCATGCCCAAATCCGGCTATGAAAGCAAGTGATTACTTGCATAATTTTGTGGTGACATCCGTCCGGCGGAGGCCGGAGGTGTGCGGCGGGTATGCACGCTGTGATCATGGCAATGTGGGGGATATAAAAAGCGCGGATGTCGCTCCCCCGACACTCGCTTTGCAGGAAGGGCCGTCTTTCTCAACCGCCGATACCCGGCACATCAGCATGTACGGCGCTACTATTCCCGCGCGAAATGCGCCACGCACT
>JALSTC010000705.1 GCA_026983935.1 Ardenticatenia bacterium | reverse complement strand
TATCAATGAAACAGTCATGATAATTCTTCTTTCCCCAAACCCGGGCGTGTCCTAAAAAGTAGTATTCCCCAATATATCAGCGTCACAACATGACTGGTATAATAAACCAGTGTAACAATACATCAAATTCCGTAAAAACGCATACCTACGCTGTCTTGCCGCCTGACAAGATCACATGGCCATGTACATCGACATCTTCACACTCTTCCCGGAAATGTTCGACGGCCCTCTCACAGAAAGCATGCTCAAACGTGCTCAGGAAAAAGGCCTGCTGACCATTGCCCGGCACAATATTCGCGATTACACCGCTGACAGACACCACACTGCGGACGACACGCCCTACGGCGGCGGCAGCGGCATGATCATGAAAGTTGAGCCAATCGTCACCGCCATAGAAGCTGTTTTGGGAAAATCGCGGGAAGACATCCCGGTGATCCTGCTTTCTCCTCAGGGGCGAGTGCTGACTCAGCAAACAGCACAGGAACTGGCTCAATATGAACGCCTGGCCCTGCTTTGTGGCCACTATGAAGGTGTGGATGAGCGGGTGCGCCAACTGATCGTGAGTGACGAAATCAGCATTGGCGACTTTGTGCTGACGGGAGGCGAGCTTCCAGCTATGGTGCTCATTGACGCCGTAGCACGGTTGATCCCTGGCGTGCTGGGAGCGTCAGACGCGGCTGCTGAAGACAGCCATGCGACGGGTTTACTGGAAGGGCCCCACTACACCCGACCAGCCGAGTACCGGGGCCTGGCCGTTCCAGAAATACTGACCGGTGGCAATCACGGGCAGATCGCCCGCTGGCGACGTGAGCAGGCCATTCGGCGGACATGGCAGCGCAGGCCAGAACTGCTGCTGACTGCCCAACTGGATGAATCAGAACGGTGGCTGCTGGCAGCGCTTGCCGAGGAAGACGCCCCGCCGCAGGCTTGATCTCACAGCAAGGGCAAACTGCAATTCCACTCAGTTGTCCTCTTCTGCAAGGGAAAAGAAGCCCGTCCGCTGCAAGTTCCGCAGCCCCGCCATGATGACCTCTTCTGGCACATGCCAGACAGCACTCAGATCAGCCAGCATCACCACAGTCGGCTCATCCAGAGGACAGTGCCCCTGTATCCACAGAAGTCCCGGACGCAAACTGTCCGGGACTTCTATCTGGTTGGAAAACACTTCATCGTAGTCGCGCTGGCGTGTGATGACAATGGTCGTCGTCATGACAAAGCCACCGCACCAGCTACTGCCGGATTTCCACGATCACACCATCCTCAGCCCAGTTGTAGAGTGCAATGGCGTTCTCCTCCAGCGACATGATACAGCCATAGGTATAGGGACGCCCAACCTGTCCACCACCCAGATAACGACCGTTGGGGAGTTCAACCGCACCGTGAAAGCCGTTCACAAGGCCGGGCACAACCTCATAAATACCCATAAACCAGTGCATGACCCACTGCCCACACGTGTCCTCGTCACAGAGGGCATAACTACTGCCGTAGGCAAGCTCCTCATGGCTCAAAATCTGGAAAATTCCCTCCGACGTCGGTGCGCTACTGATACCGCTGGATATCGGCCATTCATAAACCACCTGGCCATTCTCGTAGGCCCGCAGGTACTGGTCACTCAGATCAACGATGATCCGCTTCCCCCGCACCGGAGGCAGCGGCAGCATAATGTCGCGCGAAGGCAGATTGATCTGATCGCCCGTGTACAACTGGGACAGATCACGATCCGGATT
>JALSTC010000704.1 GCA_026983935.1 Ardenticatenia bacterium | reverse complement strand
GAGCCAGTAGTCACCAGGTGTGCGGCTTTGCCCGCCGGTGATCTCTTTGTACGTAATCAGGGCGAGGTCGTAGTCCGTATCCTCGACCGGTTCGGTGCTGTATTCGCGGACGACATCGAAGATCGGCAGGCCGGAGAAGTTCTCACCAGTGTAGCTGTGGTGGCCTTTGGCCACATTCTCCACATAGATATTGAACATCTTGCCCCAGGGATGCCCGACGTATGCGCCGTTGTGCCGACCGCTGAAGTTCTCAAAGCGCCCGCCCCGGCTGAGCACCGTGATCAGGCGGCGAAGCAGGGTTTCATCCCCGCCCAGGCTGGCGAGCCAGCGCTCCTCGTCGTAGACAGCCGGTGAGAGGTGGCTGCGTGCAGCACGGAAGATTTCCAGCTCTGCGTCGCTGGCCTCCGGCACCACATCGGAGCCGTCCTCTTTGTCGCCAAAGGCGATATTGGCAGCGGCCTTGAGGTACCAGTCCTCGCGATGATTGAAGTCGAGGCCCTCACCAAAGCCGTCCGGGCCGTAGCCGGGCAATCCCAGCTTCTCGGCGATGGCCAGCATCACTGCTTCCATGCAGATGTGCTGTTCCTGGCCGAAGACGGTCACCACTTCTGTGAGCGGCTCCACGATCGGCTGGCGCACCTTGCTGACACGGGTCAGGACGGCGGGGGTGGTGTGCGGCGTGCCCCAGCGCTCCCAGATGGCCGTATCCGGGAAGATGTAGTCCGCGTACATGGAAGTCTCGCCGATTACGATGTCGCTGGCGATGAGCAGCGGCACTTTCTCCATGTCGCGCAGGACCTCAATCGAGGGATTACCACCCGGGCCTGCATAGACGGGTGTGCCCTTGTGCAGGAACATTGCTTTGATGGGATAGGGGTATCCCGCGCCCGCACTGGGGATGATCTCCTGATAGACGTTGTTCGTATAGGGGAAGAAGGGCCGCTGGGCCGGGTAGCCGTCCCGCTGGAAGAGCAGCGTCTTTTCATAGGCGATCTTTTCACGGGTCAGGATCACGCCGTAGGAGCCGAGTCTGCCGGGATGGGTGCTGCTGCTGAGCAGTTCAAACGGCCCATGTGCTTTGTCGCCCATTTCGTGCCAGTGGCCGCCGCCGACGCTCAGACCGCCGGTCCAGTCGCCGTTGCCGACCAGCACGTTGAGCGTGATGATCGCCTGGCCGTTGTAGTAGCCGTTGGTGTGCTGCACCGGGCCGCGGTAGAGATCCACCGCTGCCTTCTTGCCGTGCGCGGTGAATTCGCGGGAGACTTCCACGATCTTGCGCACCGGAATGCCGCAGATCTCAGACCACTCTTCCAGCGTGTGCTCGCTGGCCACTTCCTGCAGAAGCAGGAAGGCGCTCTTGTAGGCGATGCCTTCCGCCGTGCCTTCTGCAAACAGGTCTCCCTCAACGGCATTGTCGCCGTCATTGGGATCGAAGGCGACCAGCTCGCCGTCGCGGGAGACGACGAAGTAGTGGGCCGGGTCGGCGTCTTCCGGCACTTCCAGGCCAATGTCGGCAGCGCGAAGCAGGGTTGTCGGGTTGCCGTCGTCATCCAGCTTGACCAGATGCGTGGCGTTCGACCAGGTCATTTCGCCATCGGCGCGGGCAGCAGCTTTATTGGCGTTCTCCAGGTAAGCGGCATCGTAGCGCTCGTTCTCGATGATCCAGCGGATCATGGCCAGCGCCAGCGCCGCATCTGTGCCGGGTTGGACGGGCAGCCACCAGCGCGCTTTGGCCGCCGTCTTGCTCAGGCGCGGATCAACGACCGCGATCTCCAGATGCCCGTTGACGATGGCATCGGTGATCAATTCGGACATCGGCGTCGGGCCGAAGTTGGCCTCAAACGCACCCGTGCCAAAGAAGATGACGAATTCAGCATTGGCAAAGTCCGGCTTCATGTGCGTCTTGCCGCCCGACCACTTGCCGTCCTTGTACTGGTTGGTCATCTGCTGGTAAGCGATATGGTGTGACTGCTCGCAGATGGTGGTGTGCTCCCACCAGTTGACCGAACCGAAGGCATCCTTGAGCCAGCGCTTGGCGAATTCCTTACGCCCGTGCTCGATGCGCCCGGCCACAAAGAGGAACTGGTTGTTCTTCGGGCCGAGATCGGGCAGGTCGGGGTCAATCAGCAGGTCAAGGTGCTCGGCGTGAACATCCTGGAACTCTTCCAGCGTCATGTCCCCGGCGACCACCGCCGCTGCATCGGCCTTCAGCGAAGCCATCAGTTCCGGGTCTCGCACGGCCCAGATTTCGTCCAGGCCGGGGGTGGTGGTGCCATCGGCGAAGGAGCCGCCGTTGACGATTTCGTCTATGGCCTGATCGAAGGGGACGACCTCCCACTGCCCACTGCCGCGCGGGCCGGCCCGCTTGAGCACCTGGGTGATACGGTAGGGATCGTATTCGCTCTGCACGCCGGACTGTCCTTTAGGGCACAGTTTGGCATCAACGGGTGCGGCATCTTCCAGGGCCGTGTCGTAGTCCAGATGTGGCAGCATATTCATCGGGCTGTAGGGGTTACCGTCAATCTTGACCATCACGCCGTCCAGAATCTTGGCTTTGATGGTACAGGAAGTGTGGCATTGCAGGCAGACGCTGTAAATGATGTGCTCTGGATCGTTGAGCGGATACGGGGTTGCGGCGTCTGCATGCTGTGAAAAACCGGCCACCTCGTCAAAGACACGGTCAATCTGAGAGGCCAGAGCGACGGAGCCTCCCACAACCGCAGAGGTCTTGATAAAATCGCGTCGCGTGATTTTCATCGTTTATGCTCCTTTGGGGCGGTCCAGCGCCAACCAGTCCCACAGGATGGTATAGGCGGCTAATGCCAGGCCAATGATCCCCGCCGTGATGAACCATTCGATCAGGCTGGGGAAATAAGTAGTGCTCAGGCGGGCGGAGTGATAGGCGTTGGTGATGCCTTCCAGTTCCGGCACGGAGAGGACGGGTACCAGCAGGTTCATCCGTGCGGCCACGAAGCCGACCATCAGGACGACACCGGCCAGGCCGACCAGCACCCGATTTTCACGGGCAAAGAACAGCACCACTGCCGGGATGACGATGCCCAGCAGCACCTGCGCGCCCCAGAAGGCCCCTGCCAGGTCGCCACTCAGCACTTTATCCAGCGCGGCTTTTTCCGCCGGAGACCCGCCGTACAGGGCGGTGGAGATATCCGCGAATTCCATCAGCGTATTGAAGGCCAGCAGGCCCAGCACGATGCCGGTCAGCCAGCGCATCAGGGAAGCGCGCTCGGCCTCATCTTTCCAGAAGAAGCCCACCAGGAAGAGCAGCCCCGCCCCACCGGTGAGCACCCCGCTTACCAGGAATCGGATGGGGAACAGACCGGAGTGCCAGCCGGGCCGCGAGCCAAGCACGCCCAGCAGTGCGCCTTCGCCGCCGCTGAAGATGATCGCCAGCAGCAGCCCGACGATGCCCAGCGCCTTGATCTGCGCCGGATCACCGCCCTTGTAGTCCAGGTAGAGCTGGATGGCCACCACGATGAGGAAAATCGTATAGACCCAGGGCATCAGACCCATGATCGAGGTCGGGCTGGGACGGAAGAATACTTCCCAGAAGCGCTCCATGTGGCCCAGATCAAACCAGACATGCAGCAGCCCGGCGGAAAGCGCCACCATGGCCGCCACGCTGGCGACACGACGCACCGGCTTGAAGGCTTCCACATTGAAAACCGTTCCCAGAGACGCGAAGAAGTAAAGCCCGGCGGCCAGCCCGGCCAGATAAGTGTACAGCGCGATCCACAGGCCCCAGGGAACCAGGCTGCCATAATTGGCCACTTCCTTGCCGACGACGATGCGCTGGTAGGCCCCGTACAGTCCGAGCAGGATCAGCACGGCCAGCAGCACCCAGTAGATCACACGTCTGGAGGATACGTTGCTCATGATTGCCTCCTCAGGAGATGTAGTAGACTGAGGGCCGCGTGCCAAGCTCTTCCTTCAGGCGGAAGGCCTGCCGCTCTCCCAGCAGTTCGGATACCAGGCTGTCGGGGTCGTTGAGGTCGCCGAAATAGCGTGCCCGCCCGATGCAGTCGTTAATGCAGGAGGGAAGCAGCCCCTTGTCCAGGCGGTGCAGGCAAAAGTGGCACTTGCGAGCATTGCCGATGGGCGATGCGCCTTCCGTGCGATGCCGCTCCTCCCCGTATTCAAAGACCGCCGCTTCCTCATAGGGCTGAGGATTGGGCGTTTCCCCGGTATAGGTCTCGCCAAAATCGGCGTGGCGTGCGCCGTAAGGGCAGGCGGCGATGCAGTAGCGGCAGCCGATGCAAACGTCGTAATCCACCGCGACGATGCCGTCCGGGCGCTTGTAGGTCGCGCCGACCGGGCAGACCGGCACGCAGGGCGGTTCCTCGCACTGCATGCACGGGCGCGGCACAAAGGCGCGGCGCACATTGGGGTACGTGCCGATTTCTTCTTCCAGAACGATATTATAGGAAACTTCAGGCGGGGTTTTGTTTTCGGCCTTGCATGAAATCGTACAGGATTCGCAGCCGACGCACTTGGACAGGTCAATGACCATGACCCAGTGCCGCTCTTCTGCGGGTTTCTGGAGTGCGCGCCGGATGTCCTCTTGCATGCGGATCAGCGCGTTCTCCATTTCCATGACACGCGGGATTACTGGCATAATATACCTCCCCAGAAGAAACGCAGATTGGAACGGACGCGGAAATCGTCCAGATTCAAGGTATCATGGAGCCGCACGCGGCTGTAGCACGGAAAGTTGGATACTTCCGGTGGATTTGTGGTGATTTTCTTGACAGGGGAAAAGAGAGGGGAAGCGCCGCGTATTATTCGTTCAGCAGGCCGCGTGCCACCGCGTAGCGCACAAGCTGCACACGGCTGCGCAGGCCGAGCTTGTGCATGGCCCGTGCGCGGTAAGTATCCACCGTGTTGGCGCTCAGAAAGAGCTTTTCCGCGATTTCCTGGCTGGTGTATCCCCAGGCAACAAGTGCGATGACTTCCTGCTCGCGTTCACTGAGTTCGTCCCAGGGGTCGGCGCTGATCTGGGTGGGAATGATGTCGCTGAGCAGGGTTCCCATCAGCGAGGAATCGACATAAAGCTGGCCGTGGTGAACCTGCCGGATGGCCGCCACAACGACTTCATCGGCGGACTGCTTGAGGATGTAGCCCGCGCCGCCGCTGGCCAGCACCTGACGGGCATATTCTTCATCGCTGTGCATGGTCAGCACCAGTGCCCGCGTATGGGGTGCGGCTGTCTGGAGGCGGGACAGGACGGTCAGGCCGCCAAGCCCCGGCATGGAGATGTCCAGCAGCAGCACATCTGGCTGAAGCTGCTGCACCACATCCAGCGCTTCATGGCCGTCGGCGGCTTCTCCCACCACGTGGATATCCGGCTCTCGCTCCAGCAGAAGCTGCAGCCCGGCCCGAACAACGGCATGATCGTCGGCAATGACAACGGTGATGGCCTCTGGTTGTTCGCTCATGGCAGTACGGGTTCTCTCAAGCTGATTTTTGCCGCTCCCTGCAGTGGCACGCGCACAAAGATGGTGGTGCCGCTGCCAGGAGTCGTTTCGATCATCAACCGCCCCTGCACCAGTTTAGCGCGTTCTTCCATCCCCTGCAGCCCCAGATGCCGCTTGTTTTTGGCAGCGGCTTTGTCAAAGCCCTGCCCGTCGTCCTCCACAATGGCCACACATTCGGTGCCTCGCCGCTCCAGCACCACGCCGACGTGCTGAGCATTTGCATGGCGGGCAACGTTGGTCAGCGCTTCCTGCACGATGCGGTATACCGCCGTCTCCACTGCCGGATCAAAACGGATATTGTCCAGACCAAAGGATTCGAAGGAGATGGCAATCTCGACGGTGCGGCCCCAGTCAGCGATGTAACGGCGGATGGCAGCCACCAGCCCCAGGTCATCCAGCACCGGGGGACGCAGCTCCAGGGCAAGCTGGCGCACACTGCTGAGCGTGCGGCCCGTCAGATTGTGCAGTTGATCGAGCCGCCCCCGCTCCCGGCATGGCCCACACATGGCGATGGCGTTGCTCAGCCCCATTTTGATCGCAGTGAGGGCCTGGCCGGTGTCGTCATGCAGTTCTCTGGCGATGCGGCGGCGCTCCTCTTCCTGTGCTGTGATGATCTTATCAAGCAGCAGCCCACGCAGTTGATCGCGTTCCTCGCGTTCGCGGGCCGCTTTTGCCAGTTCTGCGGTCATGAGATTGAAGGCGGCGGTCAGCGTGCCGATCTCATCGTCAGCCCACGGCGTCACCCGCGTGTCGAACTGTCCGGCGGCAACGGCTTTGGTCGCTTCCACTAACTGACTGATGGGGCGGGTGATCATCCAGGTCAGGATAGAGGCAACGGCCATGCCCAGAAAAGCAATGAGGGCCGTTGTGATCAGGAACTGCCGTGTGGTCAGCGCCAGCGTGGCCTGCAGGCCGGTTTCAGAGACGCCGATGCGGGCCACGCCGCCCTCACCGGCCAGGATCGGCGCGGCAATATCCCAGACGACGCCTTCATTTGTTTCCAGCCGTTGAATGTGATAGCGGTCGGTCGGGGCGACGGTATTGGCTTCACGCATGCCCTGCGGAAAGCCCTGAGCGAAGGAATAGACCAGCGGCATTCCCCGCGAGTCCAGGATGAAAACGTAGCGCACGTTGCTGTTGTGTGTCTGGGTATCCTGCAGCAGATTGTGCAGGCTGTAGAGGTCGTCCAGCAGAATGAACTCCGCCGCCCGGGCCGCAAGGTCGCGGGTCAGGGCGATGCCGTGCCGCTGAAGCTCCTTGCGCAGCGTGTCTTCCTGGATGAGGCGCATTTGCACGGTCAGGGCCAGACCCAGCAGCAGGATGAGGCCGAGCGCCAGCCCCAGAATCTTGAAGCGCATGCTGACGCTGATGATACGGCACCACAGGGTGTTCAGCAGGGGAAAGCGTGAGATAGCCATCGTTTTTTATCGGGCATTGCTTTGTATCTCGCGGACACTGTCGTAAACGGAGTCCTCAATCAGGACGAAGCGATCGACCCCGATAGCCTGCAGCGCTTCCTGCCCTGCGGGGTCCTGATCCATGCGCAGGAACAGATCGCGCAGCGTGGTGAGCCAGTTGGCGGAGATGTGCGGCCCGACGACGACCGGCGGGATGCCAAACGGCGGCGACTCGTGGATGATCCGCACCTGCTCGGCCAGTTCAGGCTCCCGCTGCACGGCAAACTCATAGACCAGGCTGTCCACCCCGGCGGCATCGGCCACACCGCTGGCCACCGCGCGGATGGCGTCATCATGCGAGTAGGTGAAGAACGTGCGCCCAAAGAAAGTTTCCGGTTCATAGCCCATCTGGCGCACCAGGGCGGTGGGATAGGCCCGTCCCGTGGTTGAAATGGGATCGGTGAAGGCGAAGGTCGCCCCGGCCAGATCGTCTATGGTCTGGATATCGCTCTCGGCATTGACAATCAACAGCGAGCGGTAAACGGTCTGATGGTTGACTTCCGGCGCGACCAGCAGGCGCATGCCGAAGGTGTCATGCCCTTCGACATAAGCGCTGGTGCAGACGAAGGCGACATCCACCTGATCGCGCTCGATCAATTCGTTGATCTCGCGGTACGTGCGGCGCTGGACAAGCTCAACCGGCCTGTTAAGCTGCTCCTCCAGATAAGCGAGTAGCTGGCGGTAGCTCTCGGCGGTCCCCTCCGGCGAGATCACCGCCGCGACGGCCACGCGCAGCGGTTCCTCTTCCTCGATGGGCCGTTCCATGATTGTCGGGTCAATATTATTGAAATCCACGTAGGGCGCTTCGGCATTGGCACTGGTGGTGCAGCCCACCGCGCCGATCAGCAGGAGCAGCCCCAGCAGCAAGAAGGATCGTGATGGCTTCATTGTCGTCAGCCCTTTTTCCCGGCAGCAGGTGATTCTATGATACGCAGGATCGGGCCGTGTATAGAAGAAAGATAATCCGACAATCTGTAGAAGAAAATCATTTTCAGCCGCCGTGATCGGCCATCAAGCGGGCTGCTGCCCGGCGATCTGGTGGATGAGTTCTATGGAGAAGTCTTCCAGCGAATGAATCACAGCATCGGCCATCTGGATGACTTCATCCGGCAGTGTGAAGCCGGGGCTTGGTGCGGCGATGGCAAGCATCTGTGCGGCCTTCAGCGCCCGCACGCCGTTGGCAGAATCTTCGATGCCGAT
>JALSTC010000703.1 GCA_026983935.1 Ardenticatenia bacterium | reverse complement strand
GGATGGGGCGCTGGTCACTGCCGCGCTGATTGCCGGAGGGTACTCCGAGATCGCCCGCCGTTTTTTCAACTTTTGCCATGATGTCATCACCGATGAAGGGTTCCTGCTGCACAAATACAACCCCGATGGGTCGCTGGCATCGTCATGGCACGGCTGGTACGGGGATGGGAAAAAAGAACTGCCCGTGCAGGAAGATGAAACGGCGCTGGTGCTGTGGGCGCTGTGGCGGCATTTTGACCGCTTCCGGGATATTGAGTTCATCAAGCCGCTGTACCGCGGCCTGATCATCCGGGCGGCTAACTGGCTGTCCGCCTACCGCGACGAAGCGGACGGCCTGCCGCTGCCTTCCTGGGATTTATGGGAGGAGCGGCGCGGTGTGCTGGCCTGGACGGTTGGCGCGACGTGGGCCGGGCTGCAGGCGGCGGCGAACTTCGCGGAAGCATTTGGCGAGGATCACCTGGCGGAAAAATACCGCCGTGCCGCTGACGAAATTCGCGCCGGGGTGGAGGCTCATCTCTGGCAGCCGGGTGCCGGACGATTCGCCCGCATGATCAACCGTCGCGAAGACGGCGGCTGGGATGTTGACAGCACAGTGGATGCTTCGCTGGTCGGGCTGTGGTATTTTGGCATGTTCCCGCCAGCGGACGCCCGCATCGTCGCGACAATGACGACGGTGCGCGAGCGGCTGTGGGTCAGGACGCCGGTCGGCGGCGTGGCCCGCTACGAAAACGACTACTATCATCAGGTCAGCCAGGATACAGACAAAGTACCGGGCAATCCCTGGTTCATCTGTACGCTGTGGCTGGCACAGTGGCAGATAGCCGCTGCTCGTTCACAGGGTACGCTGAAGCCTGCCCGCGAGCTGCTTGACTGGGCAGCGGATCATGCCTTGCACAGCGGGGTGATGGCCGAGCAGGTGCACCCGTTCACGGATGCACCGCTCTCGGTCAGCCCGCTGACCTGGAGTCACGCCACGCTGGTCATGACTGTGTGGGAGTATCTGACACGTCAGGCCCAACTGGCCCCGGATTAGACGGCGGGCTGGAATCGGTATCACGCTGTCCTCGCGCCAGCAGGGTCAGCTTGCGCAGCAGCGGCTGCATCTCCGGCGGCGCGGAGGCGTCTCCCATATGGACGGTATGGGGTTCCCGGTCGTCGTTTTCTACGGTCAGCCGGTACTGAAAGCGATCCGCCCCGGGTGCTGGTGAGGCCAACCGTTCCGGCAGTTCGAAGAAGTTGGCCGCGTCCAGCATGCCTCGCAATTCCTGCGCCTCGTCTTCCGGCAGGAGGTCAGTGTCCACGGTGGTTGTGACGCGCATCCCGGTGATGCCACCACTGCGTTCAAAATGAATACGCATGAACGTTCCCTTTCATCTCATCCCTACCGGGCTGTCTCACCAGTGGCGGTGCCGAGCATCCTTAACAGCGCTTCCAGACAGCCGCCCGGTTCGGTCTGGCCATCACCGCCGCCAACTGTGATCCCGACTTCGGCCCAGCCGGTGCGCACGGCCTGCTGTTCCAGGCTGCCCGCGCCAAAGAGCGTCCCGGCCACTTGAAAGGTCAGGTTGGCGGCATCCTGAAAGGTGGAGCGGGTCTGCAGTTTGTCGCGCAGGGTGACGTACCAGATTTGCCCGGCTTTTTCCCATGCGAATCCGCCGATCTCCCGCGCGGTCACGTAGAAAGCGTGGTTGGGGATGCCGGAGTTGATGTGTACGCCGCCGTTATCGAAATCCACATCTTTATAGTTATCCATGTGTGTGGGCTGGGGGTCCTTGCCCAGCACCGGATCGTCGTAGGCTGTTCCCGGTGCTTTCAGCGAACGAATTCCCAGGCCGCTGACGTTTGACGTGAACAGTCCCTCCCCGATGATCCAGTCTGCCTCGTCTGCTGTCTGGCTGCGCAGGCGCTGCTTGACCAGCGAGCCGAAGACATCGGACATGGACTCGTTGAGTGCGCCGGGCTGCTCCCAGTAGACCAGTCTGGCTTCGTACTGTGTGACGCCGTGCGTCAGTTCGTGCCCGATGATGTCCAGGGCGGCCGTAAAGCGGTTGAACAGACGCTGATCCGGCGGCAGGTCTTCGTCACCGTCGCCGTAGACCATCTGTGTGCCGTTCCAGAAAGCATTGTCATAACCCTGACCGTAATGGACGGTGGATTTAAGCGGCAGCCCGCTGCCGTCGATGGAGTCGCGCTCGTAAATGTCTTTGAAAAGATCATAAGTCGCCCCGGAGCCGTCGTAAGCTTCATCAACAGCCAGGTCGCCGGTTGGGGGGTCACCCTCGCTGCGCATAAGCGTGCCGGGGAGTGTCGTCCCGTTCTGAGCATCATAGATGGAGCGGTTCTTCCCGGCGGCAGCCGCTTTCTTCACCAGTGTGGCAAACTGCGTCATGGCATTGCGCTCACCCCGGAATTGTTCGGACTGTGTCAGTGTTGCCAGCGCCCATTGGCGCTGGGCCTCACTCCCGCGCTCGGCAATAGACTCCAGCATGTGCGGCGGAACGATGCATTCAAGTGGATTGTGTGGTCTGGTGTTCATCGTAAAGTAGCCTTCTCCCCGGATATGCGTAACAATATGGTGGCAAGAAAAACACGACCTGCATTCAGACAGTTGGCCCAGAAGCAGTAATTGCTTCATGCCGTGATTATAACATAGATAGGATTTTCATAAGTGACGGATGAAGGGCATTCCGTGCAAGGTGAGTTTATGCCGAAATTGATGACTCGGGTATCAGCGCTCTTGATCATTACCGCGCTGGTGGGGCTGCTGGCCGCAATGTGGGCCGGGCTTATCCGTGTCGGCTGGGTGATCCCGCCGCTGCGCCCCACGCTGCCGCTGGCACATGGCCCGCTGATGGTCTCCGGTTTTCTGGGCACGGTGATTGGGGTGGAGCGGGCCGTAGCATTGGGGAAGCGCTGGACTTACAGCGGCCCGGTGTTGACCGCGATCGGTACGGTGCTGCTGATGGTTGGTGTGCCGGGCCTGCCGGGTCCGCTGCTGATGACCCTGGGGAGCGTGATGTTGGTTGTCGTTTTCATCGAGATCATTCGCCGCCACCCTGCGCTGTTTACTGCTGTCATGGGGATTGCCGCGGTGCTCTGGGTGGTGGGGAATGGCTTGTGGCTCTTCGGGCAGCCGCTGTCTACGGTGGCATTCTGGTGGGCGGGCTTCCTGACGCTGACCATTGCCGGAGAGCGGCTGGAGCTAAGCCGCCTGCTGCGCCTCTCTCGTGGAAGCTACCGGGCGTTCGTTGGCGCGATCGGGCTGTTCATGCTCGGGCTGGTGCTGACGCTGGTGGCTTTTGACCCGGGCGTGCGGCTGTCTGGCATCGGGCTGGTGGCCCTGGCGCTGTGGCTGCTGCGCCATGACATTGCCCGCCATACGGTGCGGCAGAGCGGCCTGCGGCGTTTTATCGCCGTGTGCCTGCTGTCCGGATATGCATGGTTGGGCGTCAGCGGGGGAATGGCGCTGTTTATCGGCGGTGTGCGGGGTGGGCCGCAGTATGGCGCGCTGCTGCATGCGCTGTTTCTCGGGTTTGTCATGGCGATGATCTTCGGCCATGCGCCGATCGTATTCCCTTCAGTGCTGAATCGGCAGATGGCTTATTATTCCGTGAGCTACATTCCGCTGGCTGTGCTGCATTTTTCACTACTGCTGCGTGTGATCGGCGATCTACTGCTGTGGATACCGGGGCGGCAGTGGGGCGCGATGCTGAATGTGATAGCACTGCTGCTGTTCCTGGCCAATACGGTTTATGCTCTGCGAGGCGGAGCTGCTGGCACTGCGCCAACGACAGGCGCATGAGGCCGGTGTAAGAGAAACCGTGTCGAATTCGTCTAACTCCAGAGGGGGGTAATCCGGTGATAGATGTCACACAGTTGAAGCAGCAGGCCGCCGAAAAGGCGGTCGAATTTGTCGAGTCGGGGATGGTGGTCGGCCTGGGGCATGGCAGCACGGCCATCTTTGCTGTACAGCGCATTGCCCATCTGATTAAGACGGGGCAGCTCCATGATATTCTGGGTATTCCCGCCTCACGGCACATTGAAGCTGAGGCCCGCAGGCTTGGTATTCCGCTCACCACATTGGATGCGCACCCGGCCATAGACCTGACCATCGATGGCGCGGACGAAGTGGACCCGCAATTGAATCTGATCAAGGGCGGCGGCGGCGCGCTTCTGCGGGAAAAGATGGTCGCCCAGGCCAGCCGTCGTGAGATCATCGTTGTGGATGAAAGCAAGCTCTCGCCTGCCCTGGGGACGCGCTGGGCGCTGCCAATCGAGGTGGTTGAATTTGGCTGGGGGGCGCAGGTGGTTTATCTGCGTTCATTGGGCGGAGAGCCTGCCCTGCGCCGAAAAGAGGATGACACGCCTTTTTACACCGACCAGGGTAATCTGATTCTGGATACGCGCTTTGGCCCGATTACTGATCCGGCTGCGCTGGCTGCCCGCCTGGAATCACGCGCCGGGATTGTGGAGCACGGGCTGTTCCTTGATCTGGCAACGGATGTGATCGTTGGCGGACAGGATGGCCTGCGTCATTTGAGGCGGCAGGAATCTTGATGTACGGGCAGTGGTTGTTTTTTGGGAAGGGATGGAGTGGAAAATGAGCGGTCGTACCAGTATTGTGATATTCGGCGCGTCAGGAGACCTGACCAGGCGCAAGCTGATCCCGGCATTGTTCAGTCTGTACTGCAAAGGCCGACTGCCAGAAGATGTGCAGATTGTCGGCTTTTCTCGCCGGCCCTATTCTCATGAGGAATTCCGCAGTGTCCTGCGCGAGGCTGCGGAAAAATTCATGGGCGACGCCTTCCACACGGAGCAGGCGAAGTGGGATTCATTCGCTGCCATGATCTGGTACTCGCCCGGCAGCCTGAAGGAGACAGGCGATTTTAATACGTTGCAGCGTTTGCTCGTCCGCCTGGAAGGTGGCCCGGCCAATCGGCTGTATTATCTGGCCGTCGGCCCGCAGCTCTACGCTGATGCCATCAGCAATCTGGCGGCTGCGGATATGGTCGCGGAGCGGAAAGGCTGGCGTCGCATCGTGATTGAGAAGCCGTTTGGGCATGATCTGGCGTCTGCGCTGGCACTGAACCGCACTGTCCATGATGTTTTTGATGAACGGCAGGTCTATCGCATTGATCACTACCTGGGCAAGGAAACCGCACAGAATATCCTCTTCTTCCGCTTTGCCAACACGATCTTTGAGCCGGTCTGGAACCGCCGCTATGTGGATCATGTGCAGATCACAGTTGCCGAGACGGTAGATGTCGGGCATCGGGCCGGGTACTACGACCGATCCGGCGTGCTGCGTGACATGTTCCAGAATCATCTGCTGCAGTTGCTGTCTCTGGTGGCCATGGAACCGCCGGCGTCGTTCAATGCCGATGCGGTGCGTAATGAAAAGGCGAAAGTGCTGGGGGCAATCCGCCCTGTGTCACTTGGCGATACCGTGCGGGCACAGTATCATGGCTACTGTGAAGCGGAGGGAGTTGCCCCGGATTCGCAGACGCCGACTTATGCGGCCCTCAAGCTCTATGTGGACAACTGGCGCTGGCAGGGCGTGCCGTTTTACCTGCGTTCCGGCAAGGCGCTGGCGACAAAGACCAGCGAGATCATCGTTCGTTTCCAGCGCCCGCCGCATGTCATGTTCAACCTGCCCGATCCCTCTGCCTTGGTGCCAAATATGCTGGGATTGTGTATTCAGCCGGATGAGGGTATGCATCTGAAGTTCCAGGCCAAAGTCCCCGACTCGGCCCAGGAAATGCGCCCGGTAGATATGGATTTTCACTACCGCGACAGCTTCAATGACCAGCCGCTGCCTGATGCTTATGAGCGGCTGCTGCTGGATGCGCTGCAGGGAGACGCCTCGTTATTTGCCCGCAGCGATGAAATCGAACTGGCCTGGGGCGTGATCGATCCGGTGTTGACCGGGTGGGAGAAATCCAATACGCCGCCGCTGGCTCATTACGCGCCCGGCACCTGGGGGCCAGAAGACGCGGAAGCATTCATGAGGCGTGACGGGCGTGACTGGTGGCACATCTGCGGTGGTCATGAGGACTGAACCATGAGCATGATCAAGACATATCCCGACTTTGCGCGCCTGACGGAAGCGGCGGCACAGCATTTTGTAGACCAGGCCGTACAGGCCATCAACCAGCGGCAGTTGTTCACCGTGGCACTTTCCGGCGGCTCCACACCCAAAGCACTGTATGAGCGGCTGGCCGGGGATGATCTGCTGGCCGGGCAGATTGACTGGTCATGCGTGCACGTGTTCTGGGGAGATGAGCGCTGTGTGCCGCCCGATCACCCCGACAGCAATTTCCGCATGGCGCGGGAGGCCCTGCTTGATCATGTACCCATTCCCGCGGATAACGTTCATCGCATACGCGGGGAAATGGCCCCCACAGCGGCGGCGGCGGAGTATGAGGGTATGCTGCGGGCCTTCTTTGCGCCGCTGACGCTCCCGAACCAGGAACCGGCGCCGCGTTTTGATCTTGTGCTGCTGGGCATGGGCGAGGATGGCCACACGGCCTCGTTGTTTCCCGGCGCGAAGGCGATCCGTGAGACACGGCACTGGGTGTCCGCTTATGAGGTGGCAAAACTGGCGGCCTGGCGGATCACACTGACGGCGAAGTCGCTCAATGCGGCTGCGCAGGTGACCTTTCTTGTCTCCGGGGCAAATAAAGCGGAGCGGCTGCGACAGGTGCTCTATGGCCCCTACACCCCGGATACTTTGCCCGCACAGATCATCCGTCCGATGGAAGGCCGACTGTTCTGGTTGATTGACGAAGCCGCCGCCGGAAACCTCTGAGACACCGCAACGTTTACCCTCGCAGGGCGAACCCTTCCGGATAATCCGGATGGATGATCCAGTAGTCACCCTCTTCGGGCAGTGTCACCAGGTAAATACGATCGACGATGAGGTTGTACTCGCTCATATCCGTGCTGATGTAGCCGGAGCGCTGCCAGGTTGTCCACAGCCTGTCGCGTTCGGCGCGATCGTTGAGTGCGTTGGCCAGCGTCAGGTGCGGATAGTATTTTTCGATTGTCCAGAAATAGCCAAAGGTGGTCTCGATGGCCCAGTCACGCAGCAGGCTGGGGTGGGTGGTCATCGGTACTGTGACGCGGGGGTGGCGGCGGCGAAGCGTATTGATGTGCACGGCGGTGGCGACGGCCAGCCGGTGCAGGTGGTTGGCACCTTCCTCCCAGTGAAGCGCCAGTATCGAGTCCCAGAAATGCTGGTCATAGGATGCGCCGCGCAGCGTGAAAGCAGGGAGTTGTTCTGTGATGGTTTCCAGCCGTTCGCCAATGATTGGCAGGGCCTCTGTGGGATATTCCAGCGCATCCCCCAGGGTGATGTGTACCCCGTAGGGACGTGGCAGTGTGCGAATACGTGTGACATCTTCGGTAGAGAAGCCCGGCCAGGCTGCGCCTTCATCCGGAAAGACGATCCCTGACCATATGTCATAGCCGATCAGGGGGCTGCCCTGTACGGCCAGGGGATGCATCGGAGGCGGAATGACGAAAACGGCCAGGCGGGTGATGCTGTTGAAAGTGGACTTATCGGTCATTGTCACACCATTTCAGGAGGAGAGGTCAATAGTCTTGCTGTCCAGTAGGGGGCGTGATAGCGCAGTTCAAATACGCGCCCATCCTGCACGCGACTCAGCAGGTGCTGGCCATCCGGCGTATCCCGGCGGCGGCCCGTCGCGATCACCAGAAGCCGTTCTTGCCGCCAGGTAATGGCGTGTGGCTGAGGCTTGCCGTCCGGCGTAAAAGTGACTTCGCAGGTGATATGTTCCCAGGATGTATTCATACTATAAAGTAGTATAGCATCATTGTTACTCGCGGCAGGTTTGGAGCAGGGAAGAAATTTATAACCTTGCACAAACATGCACAGCCGGGCCACTGCCCACAATCACGATTCCCCACCGCCAGAGGTCAACCGTAGCCGCAATACGCGGCATTTTCCTGATCATATGCCATGCCCGCCTCATCTCAGGGGTGCTGTGGATTCCGCTCAGGACGATCAGCGTGCCCTGCTGGCTGTGCGCTTTAATCCGGGAAAAATAGCGCAGCAAGTCGTCTCTGCTCATCGTCAGCGGAGCATCAATGAAGGCGATGTTCACCGGCGCAACGTGCTCCAGCGCTCGCGCA
>JALSTC010000702.1 GCA_026983935.1 Ardenticatenia bacterium | reverse complement strand
CTTCAAAGATCGGGCGCTGGGGCTGCCCCCGCTCAATAATACGCTGGCCCGCCGCATGATGGCCAAGACGCGCATCTACAAAGCCCTGCAGGGCGTGCGCGGCAAGGCCCCGGTGGATATGGACGCGCTGGAAGAGTTGATGGTGCGCTTCAGCCAGCTTGTCGTCGAGCAGCGCTGGATCAAAGAGATGGATATCAACCCGCTGCTGGCCTCGCCGAAGCGCCTGCTGGCGCTGGACGCCCGCGTGGTGCTGCATGACCCTGACACGACCGAGGATCAACTGCCCCGCCTTGCCATCCGCCCCTATCCTTACGAATATGTGCAGCCCTGGACGGCTCCCGACGGCACGGAGCTGATCATCCGGCCCATCCGCCCCGAAGACGAACCGCTGATCGCGAAATTCCATGAGATGCTCTCCGAGCGGACGGTTTACCTGCGCTACCTGCAGAAGATGAAGCTCAGCCAGCGCGTGGCCCATGAACGGCTGGTACGCATCTGCTTCAACGATTACGACCGCGAGATCGCGCTGGTGGCGGAATACAAAGATGAGGAAAGCGGCGAAATCGAGATCATCGGTGTCGGGCGGCTGAGCAAACTGCGCGGCACGAACGATGCCCGCTTTGCCATGGTTATCGCCGATAAGTATCAGGGCAAAGGGCTGGGCACGGAGCTTCTCAAGCGGCTGATTGACGTTGCCCGCCGTGAAAAGCTCGACCATCTGGTCGCGGAGATCGCGCCGGAAAATATACCGATGCAGCAGGTCTGCCAGCGGCTGGGCTTCCGCATTACCTGTGAAGAGGGTCACGAGACCTGCCACGCCGAGTTTAAACTGTAGCGGCACTGCTCAGGAGACAGACAGGGCCGGGTGACTTCAACGCACCCGGCCTTTTATATGGCGCTGCTGGATGGGTTTCTCCGGTGACTGTCCGGCGCGGTCATTGTCACCAACCGCACCCCGGCGCGGTGCACCTGCCGGAAATTGGCCCCCTGCCGGATATGCCGCAGCACCGGCTCAATAGCCATCACCACCGCCCCGGAGATCAGATCGAGGCCGTAATCGAACAGCACCGGGCTGAGCGTGGTGCTTGGCCCCAGCAGCAGGATGGTGGCCCCCGACGGGCACAGCGGCAGCAGCGATTCCAGCGTGCCGTTGACCAGCGTCATGGCTGTGATGGCGATCACGTCGGCCTCTGGCAGGATGTCCGGTGCGGCGTCGGCGGGCAGGTCGTCGCCCTGTGGATTCTGCTCCAGCACGTAAAGCGTCCCCACTCGCGGCTTCAACCGCTCCACAAAAGGGAAGTGCCCGACCATGGCGACGGTCTTCCCTGCGCCCCGTTCGGCGATGATCGCCTCCGCATTGCCGTCTGTCCAGGCATCCGGCAGCGGTGGCAGCAGGGCATTGATCGCGGCAAAGCCCAGGCTGCGCAGGGTGGGCCGGTCAGAGCGGGCCAGCGCCGCCATCTCCCGCCCGGAGAGCGCCTCCAACTGCCCGGCCTGGGGGACGTCCGGCTCGCTGGTGTGATGGTAGCCCTCCGAGGCCAGCGTGGAAGCCAGCCCACAGCGTTGCCCTGCCGGGCCGTTCACCACTACCGCCGTCCAATGCAGCCCGATACACGCTTCCACAACTTCGCCATCGGGTAACCCGACCAGCAGGTCGTCAAGCAGCGTCATATTCACCATCCAGCGAGTCCGTTGTGCGCCGTCTGCCGATGACTTCGCCATCGGGTAACCCGACC
>JALSTC010000701.1 GCA_026983935.1 Ardenticatenia bacterium | reverse complement strand
GCATGTTCGCTGATAACGACCTGACGGTGGTGCATGAGTTTTTCACTGACGTGCCCCGCGCCGCCGTCTACCTGATCACTGTGGCCAGCAGGCACCCGGATCGCTGGCGGGACAGATTCCCACCGCTGCCCGCCAATAACATGATTATGGGAGCCAGGGCCATCCCCAGTCCGTTTGTGCGCCTGCTGAATCTGGCCCGCCGTTTTGGGCTGGTCGAGTGATATGAAGCATATTCTGTTCTTCGGCCACCGGCCCTTTCCCACCGATCATGCTGTGCTGGAAACGGTGTTCACGCGCCACCTGCCGACCATGGGCTACCGGCCCGTCTGGGTGTTGAAGCCCACCTATCCCGATGCCGGAGACCGCCGTGAGGTGTGGAACGACACCCCGGTCTTCGTCATCAGGAAGCGGCGCTGGCGGGGACTCCCCCAACTGCTGGAACTGTTCCGCCAGTACCTGGCCTATGGCCGGATGGCGCTGGCGGCCTACCCGATTGACATCATCCAGGCCCGCACTGGCCTGCCGGAGGCGCTGGTGGCCTGGTGGCTGGCGAAACGCCACCATAAGCCGTTTGTGTTTCAGTATTCTTTTCCGGTGGCGCTGAACCGGCGGGATAAACTCCGTCAGACAAAATGGCACTGGCTTGCCGGGCCGCTCTATCATCTGGAGATCGCCCTGCTGCGCTTTCTGATGAGGCAGGCAGGCCTGACGCTGGCGATCAGCGAGACCATGCGCGATATATGGCAGGCGCGGGGCGTGCAGCGGATCGTGGCTTTTCCGCTGGGCGCGGATACAGGCCAGGACCCGATGGCCGTGCAGCCGATTGAAGCCCCGCCGGACACGGTGGTCTACGTCGGCTCAATGGACCCGGCCCGTCGGCTGGATTTTCTGCTGGAGGCTTTCGCACGGGTGCATCAGGCCATGCCGACCGCACATCTGTTGATGGTGGGCGATGCGGCGGGCAGCGGATTAGAGGCCTGCGCACGGGAACTGGGCATTCGGGACGCCGTCACCTTCACCGGGCCTGTGCCCCATGCGGAAGTTGGGCGCTATATCCGGGCTGCCCGCTGTTCGGCAGCGCCGATCCCACCGGGGCCGAAGTACAATCTGAGTTCGCCGACAAAAGTTGTGGAGAGCCTCGGCTGGGGGATACCTGTGGTCGCCAACCGGGAGATTCATGACCAGCGGCAGATCATCGAACAGAGCGGCGGCGGTTTTGCCGTGCCCTATGACGTGGCGGCATTTGCAGAGGCCATCCTTAAACTGCTCCGCGATCCAGAGGAAGCGGCACGGCGCGGCGCGGCTGGCCGGGCGTATATTGTGCAGGAGCGCGATTACCGGGTGTTGAGCCGCCGTCTGACAGAACACTACGACCGGCTGCTGGCTCGTGAGGGGGCGTAAAAATGGAACCTGAACAGAGACTATCTAACGTTGCCGCGGCTTACGGTGTCGATCGCCACTGGCTCTATGTGCGTATCACCGACCTGTTCGGCTTTGACGACTTCTCCGGGCAGCGCGTGCTTGATGTGGGGGCCGGGCGCGGGCTGCATGCCTGTGCAATCGCGGCGCTGGGGGCAGCCGAAGTGGTGGCTCTTGAGCCGGAAATGGAAGGATCGCGGGCGGGCGTGACCGGGATATTCCGGCAGAATGTGGAAAGTCTTGGGCTTCAGAATGTGCGCCTCTTGACAGCGTCCCTGGAAGCGTTCCGGGCGGAGCCGGAGTCGTTCGATCGGGTGC
>JALSTC010000700.1 GCA_026983935.1 Ardenticatenia bacterium | reverse complement strand
GGAGAGGATTGTTTCGTCGCGGACTTCCCATGTGAGATGGATGTCTTTGGTGAAGCTCGCCAGCAGGTCCATGGCCAGCAGGGTGAAGTTGGTGCTGGCCACGTCATCCTGCTGCTTGGGCCAGCCATAGCCCCAGGCGAACCAGGAGGCATTGGCCAGGATGATCACGTCATAGAAGGCGGTGGTCTGCGGCGCTTCATGCTGCAGCAGGAAGAAGGCGATGCGTGCGCATGGCTCTTTGAAGGCGCTGCCGGGAATCATGGCCTCGTCATTGACGTTGGGCCAGGCTACCCCGACCAGCGGCACGATCACGATCCGCCAGTCCTCGATGAAAAGCTGCATTACCCGCCGCCAGCCGCCAGCCGGATGATCGAGGTAGCGCGGCGTGCCGATGGTGGTGATGCCGTTGTCGCGCACCATCGTGACCGCCTCTTCGAATCCGGCATAAAGGCCGTTGGTGAAGGTTTCCAGCAGGCTTTCCAGCCGGTCGCGGTAGCGCTGGCGCTTTTCCATCACCTCGCGGATGTCTTGCAGCGCCTTGGCTAAGGGGTCATCGGAATACATTGTCATTGATTTTGTGCTCCCCGGAGGATTTGCCCGTTTTTTTACCGATTATTTACTGCATTTTACATATCTGTCACATTCGGGCAACAGGCTGCCTGCATGATAAGAATGCTTCGGAAAACAAATATTCGGGAGGGAATGGCGATGCGTAAACAATTATTGGTTCTGGCAGCGGTTCTGGTTGTGCTGGCGGCTTTGCCGCTGGCGGCCTTCGCGCAGACGGCGGAGGGTACGGGCCACATCGTCGCGGAGGGCGATGGGCTGGCTTATCTGCGCGGCGAGGGCTGGGTGCGCATCACCGGCAATGGCACACTGCTCATCCGCGACCGGGCCGGGGACGCCGAGATCGTGGTCACCGGGCACGGCTCCCGTATGCAGCGCGGTCAGACGATCTACTATCGCGGCTTCGATGGCGAGGCCTACGTGCGGGGCAGCGCGATCACCGTCGGGCTGCGCGGGCATGACATTCACCTGGAAGCTGAGGGCACGGGTGTGGTCTACCTGCGCGGCGAAGGCTGGTACAACGTGAATGGTGAAGAAGGCCGCTGGACGGCGTCGGGCGTGCGTCTGCAGCTTCGACCGGTTGGTGATCCGGCCCAGGCCAACTGATCACCGCGGCCATCCTCTGCGGCCCGCGCCCTGCGGCGCGGGCGCTGTTCTCCCCCGGATTTAATCGAATCCGGGGTTTTTTGATTCTGCCCCTGTTTTTTCCCAGAGGTTCAGTGATCAGTGATCTGCTGCTTGACAGGGGCGGAATTGCATGATATCTAATATATGGTTTGAAAATTACAAGTTGTCGTTTAATAATTTTCAACTATGAGTGAATTATCGTGTGGGGTTATGGAGAGGCCGGGGAGCAGAGGCTATGATAAAGGTGCAGTGGCGTTCCGGGCGGTGGCAGATACCGTTCTTTTCGATCTGGATCGGGCAGGCGTTTTCCCTGCTGGGCAGCAGTCTGGTGGGCTTCGCGCTGATCTGGTGGCTGACGGCAGAGACCCGATCGGCGACCATCCTGGCGCTGGCGACGCTGATGCAGATGCTGCCGCAGGTCTTGCTGGGGCCGCTGGCGGGCACACTGGTTGACCGCTGGAGCCGCCGCGCCGTGATGCTGGTGGCGGACAGCCTCGTGGCGCTGGTGACGCTGTGGCTGGCTTACCTGTTTCTCAGCGGGAC
>JALSTC010000699.1 GCA_026983935.1 Ardenticatenia bacterium | reverse complement strand
GAATGGCTCCACCTGATCCCCGGCTACCAGCGCCACCGCACAGCCGCCAAAACCGCCGCCGCTCATTCGTGCACCATAGCAGCCGGGCTGCGCCTGCGCCAGGGCTGCCATGATATCCAGCTCCCGGCAGCTCACCTCAAAATCGTCGCGCAGGCTGGCGTGACTTTCATTGAACAGCCGTCCGACTTCCACCAGATCGCCGGATTGCAGCGCGTCCGCTGCCGCCAACGTGCGGGCATTTTCCGTGACCACATGCCGCACACGCTTCTGAATCACGGGCGGCAGCTCCGGCAGCAGGGCCGGCAGGTCTGTAGCGGCAACATCGCGCAGCGCCCGGACGCCAAGCAGCCGCGCCCCTTCTTCACACTGGCTGCGGCGCAGGCCATATTCCGAGTCCACCAGCCCCCGACGCTTCGCGGTGTCCATCACCACGATGGCTGCTTCCGGCGGGATGGGAACCAGCGTGGTTTCCAGGCTCCGGCAGTCAATCAGCAGCGCATGCCCGGCATCGCCCGCCGCTGATGCCATTTGATCCATCACGCCGCAGGGAATGCCGACAAAGCGATGCTCGACTTCCACGCCCATCAGTGCTTTTTGCACCTGCGTATAATTATCTATGTCCAGCGCCGCCAGCAGTGCCTCCAGCACAGCCAATTCCACCGAAGCCGATGAACTGACCCCTGCGCCGATGGGCAAATCGGCACCGATCACCATGTCCACGCCGCGCAGCGTACAGCCCTTTTCCGCCAGCAGCCACATGACCCCGCGAGGATAGCGCGTCCAATGAGGATGGTGATCACCGCGCCAATCGCCCAGATGGAAAGTGTGATCACCGTCAAAGTCAAGCGAGATCACCCGCACCCGGTCATCATCGCGGGGGGCCATCGCGACATATGTCCCGCGATTGATGGACATCGGCAGGACAAAGCCATCATTATAATCGGTGTGCTCTCCGATCAGATTGATCCGCCCCGGTGCACGGGCCAGAATCTGCGGAGGCCGCCCGATACGTGCTTGAAATGCCGCTAACACCTGCTGTTCATCCGCCATACTGCATCCTCCGGAGTCAGGCCCGGGGCTGCCGGGCCACCAGACAGAACACGCCAGCTAACACGATCGCCGATTCCAGAAGCCAAATACGTGCAAAACTGTACACTTCGCGGTATTTTGGGGTTGAACAACGTACTCCAATGGGCCACCAACCGTAAGAACAGTTAACCACCAGGCTGCTCGATGGACTTCAAACAACGCTCATTCCTGATCAGCATCGCTGTTCTGCTGATCGGAATATTGTTATCCGGTGTACTGTTTTTCCTCAACTGGGTGCTGCAGGATCGCTATCCCTGGGTGAGCTGGCTCATGCCGCTGTCATATGCTTCGTTCCTGGGCAGCGCCCTCATTGCCTTCCTGATTCAGCTCGGCACGCGCTACGATTTTCCACGTGGGCGGGTGATCGGCTTCATGCTGGTCATTGGCTGGATAGCGGCCTCTCTGCTTTCCACCACGCTGGACACTCTGACCATCTCACAGGACATGGCCAGGGGAATCTCCGATACCATCATCATCGGCGGGTTGTTCGTCCTGGTACTGCCGGGCTTCCTGCTAATCCTGCTGCCCTGGCCGCCGCGTTTCTTACAGCGCAAGCCGCCCGATGACAAAACCGACGAACAAAACAAGTGACTGCCCTCTACCTCCATACCCGCGCCACCAGCGATCCGCCGGGCATGGAAATAAGCACTTGGCGAATGA
>JALSTC010000698.1 GCA_026983935.1 Ardenticatenia bacterium | reverse complement strand
CTTATGGCCTGTCGCACAGCGGGCACTCGGCGTGGCGGAAGCCGTGCTGCCGGGGGGGCTGCTGGCCGCGCCTCATGATTACAGCATCGAATGGGCTGTGGACAGCGTGACTTTCAAAGTGGACAATCGACCGGTGCTGGTGACGGATCGCAGTCCAGGCGGGCCGCTGGGATTTATCGCCTGGATAGACAACCAGTATGCCGTGATCACACCGCAGGGGCGTTTTGGCTGGGGCGTGGTTCCCTGCGCGGCGCAGTGGCTCCTGCTGCAGCGGCTGGCAGTCGCGGCGCTGGCCTGAAGCCTGCTGTTTGCGATTTTTGTTTATCGTTGTTGAAGGGGAAATCTGATGCAGTTTTCGGGGAAAGTTGCCCTGGTGACCGGCGGTGGGCGTGGCATTGGTCGGGCCATTGCGCTGCGGCTGGCCCGTGAGGGGGCCGATGTCGCCATCAATTACTTTCGCAACCGCGTGCCTGCCGAAGAGACCGCCAGGGACATCAAAGCGCTTGGACAGCGGCCGCATATCATCCGGGGTAATGTGGGGGATGTGGACGATCTCCAGGCGATGATCACTTCGGTTGCGGATCACTTTGGCGGATTGGATATTCTGGTCAACAATGCGGCAAGCGGCTACAACCGCCCGGTGATGGAGCAGCGTGTCAAGGGCTGGGACTGGACGATGAACATCAATGCGCGGGCGGCGCTCTTCGGCGCGCAGACCGCCGCGCCGATCATGGCTGATCGGGGCGGCGGGGCGATCGTCAATATTTCCAGTTTCGGCTCGACCCGTGTTCTGCCGGACTATGTGCTGGTCGGGGCCAGTAAGGCGGCGTTAGAGGCGCTGACTCGCTATCTGGCCGTCGAACTTGCGCCGATGAATATCGCGGTCAATGCGGTCTCGGCGGGCGTGGTGGAGACCGGGGCGCTTAAGCACTTTTCCGTCTGGCGGGAGGACCTGAGCAGCCGCCTGGAGGATATCCGGCAGCATACCCCCGCCGGGCGCATGGTGACTCCGGAGGATGTGGCTGGCGTCGTGGCGTGGCTTTGCACGGAAGATGCCAGCATGATACGCGGCCAGATTATCGTGGTGGACGGTGGTTTCACACTCGGATTTTGAGCAGGCTGGCGGTAGTTGGGATTGACAGGGGGCCGACCGGCCCCTTTTTGATTTGGTGATTTGCGCTTTCCGGCGAAATATGATTATCTATATCCACTTTTATCTGTTCCGGCTTATATCGGAGTTACATAATGGATCCTCGTTTACAGAGCGGCTTTCTTGGTACCGGCGCCAGCTTGATGGCTGACCTGGCGCTGCTGGCCTATATCCTGCTCATCGTCCCGGCGATGGTGGCCGGTTTTATTTTCGCTCGCCGTCGGATGTATGAGCCGCACCACAAGCTGACCATGACGACGATCACGCTGGTTAACTGGGCGCTGATTCTATACCTGATGGTGAATTCCTACGGACAAGGGGTTGCGCCCGATGTTCCGGCGCGGCTGGGTGATCTGCCTGTGCTCTCTCCGTCGGTGCATCTGCTCTTTGGGGCGGCGGCGCAGTTGCTGGCCTCGGTGCTTGTGCTGCGTATGTGGCTGGAAAATGTCCTGCCGCAGGCGCTCCTGTTCAAGAACGTCAAACGCTACATGCGGGCCGCGCTGGCACTGTGGCTGATCACGGCGGTGCTTGGCATCTTCACGTATCTGGTATGGTATGTGCTGCCCGCCCCTGCTGCTGATGCCGTCGCACCTCCTGCCACGC
>JALSTC010000697.1 GCA_026983935.1 Ardenticatenia bacterium | reverse complement strand
ATCCGCGAGCCGGCGGGCAGGTACTTGTAGACTTCGGCCAGCGCTTCCTCCATGCGGTGCTTGCGCTCCCGGATGCTGTCCTGCCCGGTGTAGTTGGTGCCGTCCGCAAACCACAGGCTGAGGATGTCGCTGCCGACGGTTTCCATGATTTCACAGCATTCGACCATGTGGGCGATGGCCTTCTCCCGCACCCTGGCGGAGGGATGACAGATGCTGCCGAGCTTGTAGTCCTCATCCTGGAACAGATTGGGGTTCACCGCGCCGATGCTGATCCCCTTTTCCTCCGCATACTGCACCAGCCCCGGCCAGTCATCCACCCGATCCCAGGGGATGTGAATGGCCACGGAGGGGGCGATGCCGCTCAGGCTGTGAATGTAAGCGGCGTCGGCCAGCTTTTCGTAGATGTTGCGTGCCGCGCCGGGCCAGGGGAACACCTTGAAGCGCGTCCCGCTGTCGGCATACCCCCATGAGGGGGTCTCGATGTGCTGCTGCTTGAGTTTCGCTTTGACGGCCTCGACGTCCACATTACGCTGCGCCAGCTTTTCGGCAAGACGTTCATAATCGGCTTTGTCGCTCATAGGACTTCCTTTATCCAGATGCGGCGAAATCATGTACAATATGATCAGTTTCGTTTGCTGTCATTGTGTTTTTACTGTATTACGTCGTGAAAGCGGTGTCAACATGTCCGAGCAGCTTTTTCTGGAGGAGCGGCGGCGGCTGATCATGGATCACCTGCGGCTGCATGGCCGGGTGTCCGTCAAGGCGCTCAGCGAGAAACTGAATGTCAGCGCGGTGACCATCCGTCAGGACCTGCGCGCCCTGGAAGAAGCCGGTCTGCTGGAGCGGACGTACGGCGGGGCCGTGCTGCCGTTCAGCGGGCAGGCCGGGCCGGAGCTTTCCTTTGACCTGCGGCTGCGTCAAAGGCATGAGATCAAGGAGGCCATCGCCCAGGCGGCGGCCCGGATGATCCGGGATGGGTATGGCATTGCGCTGGATGCCAGCACGACGACTTTTGCGCTGGTGCCGCACCTCAAACAATTCAAGAAGCTGGTCGTGATCACCAACAGCCTGATGATCGCCCAGCGGCTGCTGGACAGCCCCCAGATTCAGGTCTTTCTGCCGGGGGGACGGCTGCGCCGTGATTCCATCGCCGTTGTGGGCCGTCCGGAGACGCTGCCGGATATCAACCTGAATCTCGGCTTCTTCGGCACACGCGGCATTTCCCTGGAGCGGGGTGTGACGGAGACCGATCCGGATGAGGCGGAAATGAAGCGTGCCCTGACCACCCGCTGCCTTTCCACCGTGATCCTGGCCGACCACACGAAATGGGACACCGTCGCGCCGTTCACGTTTGTGGAGCTGGAGGACGTGGAAACGATCCTGACCGATGATCGCGTGCCGCAGGGGCTGCTCAACCGCTACCGCGATCAGGGCATTGATGTGATGGCCGTGCCCGCTGCGGAAAAGTAGGCACACGGGCAGCCGGATCGCATACGGCGGTGTAAACCCGGTGAATCACTCTCCGTTTTTGTTGACATCGTTTACAGAACACTATAAACTAGTTAGAAATAAAAGCAAACGAAAACAAGTATAAATATATCCTAATATTCTGTTTGGCTGCATGATAACGCCCATCCACGGCTTCCATCTCACAGCATTGCAGGCCGGGCAGCGTGCAGGAGGGCAGTGCCGAAATCCATCACAACCTGTAGTCTAGATGATCCCGCAGACCTCAGATGGCACCGTGGCAGCAT
>JALSTC010000696.1 GCA_026983935.1 Ardenticatenia bacterium | reverse complement strand
CCGTCGGTGGTCAGCGTGCAGGTGCGGCAGCCGGTGACCGTCAGCGAGCAGATGCCGCAGTTTCCCGGTTTCCCGAATCTGCCCGGATTCCCGAACTTCCCACAGCTTCCACAGGGACAGCAGCAGCAGTATATCTACGGGCAGGGGTCGGGCTTTGTCTATGACAGCGAGGGTCACATCGTGACCAACTACCATGTCGCCGGGGAAGCCGACCAGATTCGTGTCGTCCTGGCGGACGGCACAACCCTTGACGCGACCCTCGTCGGCAGCGACCCGGACAGCGATCTGGCCGTTATTCAGATCGATCCGAACGGCCTGGACCTGCACCCGCTGACGCTGGGCGATTCTGACTCGCTGCGCGTCGGCCAGATGGTCGTCGCCATTGGCAATCCCTTCGGACTGGAAGGCACGATGACCAGCGGCATCGTCAGCGCGCTGGGGCGGATGCTGCCCTCGCAGGCAACGGCTGTGGGCGGCGGGCACTTCAACATCCCCAACGTCATCCAGACGGATGCGGCTATCAACCCCGGCAACTCCGGTGGGCCGCTGCTGAATCTGGCGGGCGAGGTGATCGGTGTCAATACGGCCATCGAGTCGCCGGTGCGGCAGAACAGCGGCGTAGGCTTCGCCGTGCCGTCAAACATGGTGGCGCGTGTCGTGCCCGCCCTGATCGAGCGGGGCCACTATGAGCACCCCTGGCTGGGCATCTCCGGGACGACGCTCACGCCGGAGCTGCGCGACGCCATGCACCTGGACGAATCGCAGCGCGGCGTGCTGGTGGCAGCCGTCAGCGCGGACAGCCCGGCGGATCGGGCCGGTCTGCGCGGCAGCGACCGCGAAATCGAAGTGGATGGCCGGACGCTGCGCGTTGGCGGTGACGTGATCGTCAGCGTGGATGGCCGCCCGATCAACACCTTCGATGATCTGCTGAGCTTCATCGCCGATGACGCCGAAGTCGGCCAGACGGTGACGCTTGGCATCCTGCGCAATGGCGAGCAGATCGAGGTGGAGGTTACGCTGGCAGCCCGTCCGCACGCGGACGCATAAGCTCCAGGCAGGCCAGATAATACAACCGGCGCGGGCAGCCCTTCCGGGCGACACGCGCCGGTTATGTTTTCCTCACAATATGAGAGCGGTCACTGCTCCGGCAAGGCCACGCGGAACGCCTCCGCCAGACTGCGGGCCTGAATCACCTCCAGCCCGGCCCCTTTGAGCGCATCCTTACGCCGCGTGCGCGGCACCAGAATCCGCTTGAAGCCCAGCTTGGCCGCTTCGTTGAGCCGCACGGGAAGCTGACTCACCGCCCGCAGCTCTCCACTCAGCCCGATCTCACCGACGATCGCCAGGTCAGCAGGCACGGGGATATCGCGGTAGCTGGAAGCGATGGCGACAGCGACGGCCAGATCGGCGGCAGGTTCGTTGATCTTCAGGCCGCCGATGACGTTGACGAAAATGTCCTGTTCGGCCAGTCGAAAACCCATGCGGCGGCTGAGGACGGCGGCCAGCAGCAGCAGGCGGTTGTAATCAATGCCGTTGGCCGTGCGGCGGGCGTAGCCAAAAGCCGTGGGGCTGCTCAGCGCCTGCACCTCCACCAGCAGCGGGCGCGTGCCTTCCAGCGTGACGGCGATAGCGCTGCCGGGAGCGTTGATTACCCGCTCCGCCAGAAACGCCTCCGACGGATTGGCGACCTCGATCAGGCCCGCCCCGCTCATCTCAAAGACGCCGACCTCACTCGTCGCGCCGAAGCGGTTCTTGACGCTGCGCAGCAGGCGGTACGTCTGGAACGGATCGCCTTCCAGGTAGAGCACGGTATCCACGATGTGCTCCAGCACACGCGGCCCGGCGATGGTGCCCTCTTTGGTGACATGCCCGACCAGAAAAACGCCGATGCCGCTGCCTTTGGCAAGCTCCCGCAGGCGGTTGGCGCACTCCCGCACCTGGCTCACGCTGCCCGCCGACGAGGTCAGGTCTTCGCTGTAGGTCGTCTGGATCGAATCGACGATCAGAATTTGCGGCTGGAGCTGCGCCACGTGCTCAAAGATATCGCCCAGATTCGTCTCTGTGACCAGATAGAGGCTGTCCCCGCGCAGGCCGAGCCGCTCGGCGCGCATCTTGATCTGGCGGGCCGATTCCTCGCCGCTGACATAAAGCACGGGGCCGCTCTTCTCCGCCAGCAGCGCGGCAGCCTGCAGCAGCAGCGTGCTCTTGCCAATGCCGGGGTCACCGCCGACCAGCGTCACGCTGCCGGGCACAATCCCGCCGCCGAGCACCCGCGCAAATTCAGCGATGGGCAGCGGCAGCCGCTCCCCGGCCTCCATGCTGACCTCGGCCAGCTTCTGCGGGCGAGAGCGCGGAGCAGCCGCACGTCGGGCGCGGCCTTTAGGCGGCGCTTCCTCGACCACCTCGATCATCGTATTGAATTCGCCGCAGGATGGACAGCGGCCCATATAGCGCGGCGTCTGGCGTCCGCAGTTCTGGCAGACGTATTTGGTGTGCGTTTTGGCCATCGGTGACCCATGCCTTCAAACCGGCAATCGACCATCACATGCCGATCGTGATAAGCGCCTGTGTTCCCCGGATCGCACGGCAGCGCAAGAAACGGCGTCCGGCTGCGGAGATTATAGCGGGGGACGGTCAGGCAGGGCAATCGCGCGAAACGTACAGCCGCCCTTTTCCCTCGTCACGCATGGGGTAGAATATCCCCGGCAACGGATGTATCGTGAATTCGCCCGGTGGCCGGGAAAACCGTCACCGGGGCAGAGAACCGAGAACCCGCCACAAACGGCTGGTGAAGGCATAAATCGTATGGCAATTGTGACCCTATCCAACGTAGCCAGGAGCTTTGGCCCCAACGACATTTTCAGCGGCATCAGCGCCACGATCCCGCACGATGCGCGGATCGCGCTGGTCGGGCCGAATGGAGTCGGCAAGACCACACTGCTCAACCTGATCGTCGGGCTGGATACGCCCACTGCCGGAAGCGTCCACCGCGCCAGAGGGCTGCGCATCGGCTTCCTGCCGCAGCGCCCGGAGCTTTCCGGCGAGCATACGCTGTGGGAGGAAATGCTGCGCGTCTTTGCGCCGCTGCGCGAGATGGAAGACCGTATGGCCGAGCTGGAGAGTCAGATGGCCTGCTACGGCCAGGATGATGATCTGCTCGACCGCTACGGGCAGCTTCAACTGCGCTATGAACACGCGGGCGGATTCGAGTACGAACACCGCATCCGCGCCGTGCTGACCGGGCTGGGCTTCACAGAAAGCGAATACCCCCGTCCGCTGACAAAGCTCTCCGGCGGCGAGCGCACACGCGCTCTGCTGGGACGGCTGCTGCTGGAATCGCCCGACCTGCTGGTGCTGGACGAGCCAACCAACCATCTGGACATTGACGCGGTGGAATGGCTGGAGGGCTTCCTGCGGAGTTTCTCCGGCGCAGTGCTGGTCGTCAGCCATGACCGCTACTTCATGGATCGCGTCATGAGCACGATCTGGGAAATGGAATTCGGGCGGATGGAAATCTATCGCGGCAATTACAGCCACTACGTCCAGCAGCGTGAAGAGCGGCATGAGCGCCTGCGCAAAGAATATGAAGCACAGCAGGCCTTCATCCGCAAGGAAATGGAATACATCCGCCGCAACATCGCCGGGCAGCGCACGCGGCAGGCCAAAGGCAAACTGCGCCGCTTGCAGCGGCTGATGGGCGGCTCCAACCGGCTTGATGCCGGGGGCAGCGATAACTGGCTGATCGAGCGGCCTCAGGAATACCGCCAGATGCGCATGCGGCTGGAAGCAGCCATGCGCAGCGGCGACAAAGTCCTGATGACCCATGATCTGGCGGTCGGCTACCCGGACGGTGAAGCACTTTTCACCGTGCCGGACATCACCCTGTACCGCGGTGAGGTGGCGGCGCTGATCGGCCCCAATGGCGCGGGCAAAACCACGCTGCTCAAAACGCTGCTGGGCAGGCTCCAGCCAAAAAGTGGGCGGCTCCGGCTGGGGGCGGGCGTACAGATCGGTTACTTTGCGCAGGGGCACGAAGAATTGAACCCCGACAATTCCATTCTGGATGAAATCCTGACGGTCAAGCAGATGCCGATCAGTCAGGCACGGCGCTATCTGGCAACCTACCTCTTCAGCGGCGACGATGTCTTCCGCCCGATCCGCACGCTCAGCGGCGGGGAACGGGGCCGGGTGGCACTGGCCAAGCTGGCGCTCAGCGGCGCGAACTTCCTGCTGCTGGACGAGCCGACCAATCACCTGGACATCCCCAGCCAGGAGATTTTGCAGGACGTGCTGGAAGACTTCGACGGCACGATTCTCATGGTCAGCCATGACCGCTATCTGATCGACGCGCTGGCAACTCAGGTCTGGGTAGCGCGGCCCGGCGAGATGACGGTCTTCGAAGGGCCGTATGCCGCTTATATCGCCGTGCGGGATGGCAAAGAAGCGCCTGACGACAGCGGCGCAGCAGAGCGAGCCGATGTGCATGATGTGCATCAGGCGCGGCCCCGAAGGAAGGCTGGTGAGGGCGGCAAAAGCGCCAGAAAGGCGGACGGCGCACAGCCGCAGGAAAAGCCCGCGCTCACACCATATCAGCGGGCGCAGCGCACGGCGCTGCTGGAAGGCCTGATCGAGGAATTAGAAGTCAGGCTGGTTGATCTGAGCGGCGCGATCGGCGAGGCCAGCGCCGCAGGAGATACCGATCGCGTTCGTGAGCTGGGCGAGCAGTATGCCCGGGCCGAGGCCGAACTTGAGGCAGCAATGGCGGAGTGGGAATCGCTGCTGGTTTAGCCAGGGTATCCCGGTGGTATCGGTCTGCGACTCCAGTCACAGGCTCAGCCAATCAAATCCACCGGGAGTGAGCTGGCACAGGTGCCACCCCCACGCAGTCCGGATCAATCCGGACTTTTCCCTCTCAGCCGGGGATTTCAATCTCCGGCGAGGCTGGTCTGACGCACCCCGGCGAATGCGCTATACTTAAAGGTGGAATCCGGCCAATCGAGGAGCCGCCGGAATGGACTACGGAACGATCATCGGGCGTGCATGGACGATCACACGCCGTTATACCTGGCTGTGGATACCGGGGCTGCTGGTCGTCGGGCTGGGCAGCGGCAACGTTGACCTGGCCCTGCCCGGCGGCTTTGATATTGCCGGGCTGCGGGAAGCCATCACCTTCGATGTGCAGGCTGTCTCCGGCATTGTCGCCACCATCGGCGTGCTGACTCTCTTCGGGCTGGCGCTGTGGGTTCTCGGCGTGATAGGACGCGGAGCACTGGTCGCTGCCGTGGATGGCATCACCCGTGAAGATGAAGTTTCCCTGATAACAGCCCTGGAGGGTGGTCTGCGCTACTTTGGCAGGCTGTTCTGGATCGGGCTGCCTGCGGCGGTTCCGGCCCTGCTGCTGGTCTTCCTGTCGTTCATCCTGATGCTGCCGGGCGTCAGCGACGACACGCTGGCTGGCGTGGTCACGCTCTGTCTGCTGCCGCTGTGCTGCCTGCTGGTGGCTGCCAGCCTGAGCCTGACGCTGATCCAGCACTTCGCCGACCGCGCCGCAATCATTGAAGACCTGGAGCCAGCGGCGGCTTACCAGCGCGGCTGGGCCGTGCTGCGCCAGAATCGGAGCCGCATCACCGGGCTGGCGCTCACCTGGGCCGCGCTGACACTGCTGGCACGGCTGCTGCTGCTTCTGCCGGCGGGCGGGGTGATTCTGCCCGTGCTGTTCCTCAGCGTGAGCGGAGTCAGTGTCAGCGCCGGGCCGCTGGCAGTGGTCTGCCTGGCCGTGTTTCTGAGCGTGCTGGCCTTTTTGCTGCATGCCCTGCTCAGCGTATTCACCTCGGCTATGTGGACACTGGCCTACCGCGACTGCACAGGGCTGCCGGTCAGCCTGCATGACGTAGAGATTGACGACACGGCGGCGGATGCTGCCGATAATGATCACGAAGAGACGAATCGTTAGTGTGAGCAGAACAGGGGAGTGGATGACGTGCGTCGTTTGTTGATATGGGCAGTGATCATCGGGCTGCTGGCCGGGGCCGTCCCAGCCACACAGGCCCACCCGATAGACCCGACCGGCTATCAGGTGCAGCTTGACTTCGAGGCCCTGCGGCAGGGCACGGTCGGGCTGGTGCGCGTCAGCGGATTCAGCGTGGCCGGGGCGCGGATGCGCTTCCTCAACCGCCTGATCGCGTTCTATCCGCGCGGTGATGCGTGGTACGGGCTGGTCGCGGTGAACATGGAGCAGAATCCCAACACCTATCCCCTGGAAGTGTTCGTCTGGTTTGAGGATGGCCGCCGCCAGACCTGGACGCATGAGGTGACCGTCCTCGATGGCGAATTCATCCGCCAGGATGTGACGCTGGCCAGCAACCTTGGCTATCTGCTGGAGCCGGAAATTGACCGCGCCGAACGCGCCCGCCTGATGGGCATCTTCTCCCAGGTGACGCCGATCCATTACTGGGACGGCCCGTTCATCAAGCCGACGCCCGGCGAATTCACCTCCCCTTTTGGCGCGTGGCGGCTGTACAACGAATCGCTGTGGGGGCGGCACACCGGCATTGACATGCGCGGCGCAATGGGCACGCCCATGCAGGCCACCGCAGCGGGGCGCGTCGTGCTGGCGGAGCGCATGGACGTGCGCGGCAACTACGTGCTGCTCGATCACGGCTGGGGCATCTACAGCGGCTATGCGCATCTCTCCGAGATTCACGTCACGCGGGGGCAGGTTGTGCGGCAGGGCCAGGTGCTCGGCATCAGCGGCAACACCGGGCGCAGCAGCGGCCCGCACATCCACTGGGAGATGGCCGTCAACGGTGAATGGGTGGACCCCTCTCAGTTCCTGGAGGTCTCGCCCCCCTGATTCCGGGGAGGATACCCCACTTATGACACAGGCATGGCAGGTTTTACTGCGCCGGGTGCTGCTGGAACGCGCGCCCTGGATTTCCGTGTGGGTGGATCGGGTGCGGCTGCCCAACGGCACGGTAATCGAGGATTACTTCGGGCTGGATTTACCCTCATGGGTGGCCGTCTTCGCCGTGACCGGGAACGAGCGCGATGCGCAGGTGCCGATGGTCTGGCAGTACCGGCACGGCATCGGCCAGCACACACTGGAACTGCCCGCCGGGTACATTGACAACGGCGAATCCCCGCTGGAAGCGGCCCGCCGCGAACTTCGCGAGGAGGTCGGCTGTACGGCGGAGTCGTTCGAGGTGCTGGGCAGCTATGCCATGCTGCCGGAGCGCAGCCCGATGATGGTGCACGTCATCCTGGCGCGGAGAACGCGGCGGGTCGGCGCGCCGCAGCCAGAGGCCACAGAAGAGCTGGCCGTGCGCTGGCTGACGCTGGCCGAGGTGCGCGATGCCTGGCGCAAAGGGCAGATCATCGGCGCGGCGCAGAACGCGGCCATCGCCCGCGCCCTCGACGTGCTGGGCCGGTGTGAGGACCAGGTTTGAAGGGCCTACCGCCAGGCAAGGGGAATGCATTCTCCGGCGATGATGGTGATTCGATTGCCCCACCCGGCCCCCAATGGCTATAATCGCGGCAACCGAACGCGCATCGCGACGCCTGAAAGCTGCCCATGATCACCCCACCCACCCCCAACCGCACGCCGCCCGATCATCGGGGCGTGCTCATCGCCGCCGTCCTGCTGATGCTGATCGGCTGGCCGGGGCTGTACCAGCTTGTGACGACCACGCTGCCGCTGATCGTCTATATCTGGCTGTTCTTCATCCTGCTGTTCATGGCCGTGACGGGCACGGCGCTGCCCTTCGTGCGCTATCTGAACGTGCGCTTCACCCCGGAGCCGTACCCGGTCGCTTCCGGGGGCGTGATCCTGCGGCAGAGCATCTGGGTCGGGCTGTATGTGGTGATCTGCGCCTGGCTGCAAATCCCGCGCGTGCTCAATGCGCCGGTGGCCTTCTTCCTGGGGCTGAGCTTCGTGGTCATTGAAATCTACCTGCGGCTGCGCGAGCGAGCAGAAGAATCGGACGTGCAGGCAACAAGAGGGGCCAGACATTGATGGGCGAAACGCTGAACGACAGACTGCGTGCCCTGCCGGGCGTGGATGCGCTGCTCAATATGCCGCAGGGCGCGGCGCTGTGCGCCGATTATGGGCGGGCGCGGGCGGTGGAAGCCCTGCGCGAGGCGCTCGATGCGGCCCGGCAGGCGATCCGGGCGGGCGGCGATCCGCCTGCTGCCGATGCGCTGCTGCAGGAGGCGGCGGTGCTGCTGGCCCGGCGGGATGTGCCCTCGCTGCGCCCGGTGATCAATGCCACCGGCGTGATCAT